>NZ_JASEYI010000004.1:0-40011 GCF_035064085.1 Enterobacter sp. R-1.6.2 | reverse complement strand
AAATTAAGATTGTCGATTTTTCGGTAATCAAGACAAATTGTTGGGGTATCGCCAAGCGGTAAGGCACCGGATTCTGATTCCGGCATTCCGAGGTTCGAATCCTCGTACCCCAGCCAATTTAAAAAGTCGTTAAGCAGTTTGTTTAACGCAATTGGGGTGTCGCCAAGCGGTAAGGCTCTGGTTTCTGATACCAGCATTCCGGGGTTCGAATCCCTGCACCCCAGCCACTTAAGTAACAAAAAAGCCCGCTCTGCGGGCTTTTTTGTTTTTGTTGTTCAGGATGGTGCGGCCTGATGCCCTCACCCAGACCCTCTCCCACTGGGAGAGGGGAAAAAGATTAGAGTCCCAGCGCGTATTTCAGCGCCTGACGCTTCAGACCACCGGCACGTTCCGCTGCCATCAATCCAATATTACGCAGAATGCGCACCGGGGCTAAGTCATTGCTGAACCCGGCATAGAACAGATCCATCCCCGACTGCATAATAAAGTTATCCGCCATGCGTCGCGTCTGGTAACGCTTCAGGACCTGATGGCTGGCCCAGTTTTCCGCGTGCCCGCGGGCGCTGCTCAGCACATCCAGTAACGCATCGACATCACGGTACCCCAGGTTCACGCCCTGCCCGGCCAGCGGATGAATGGTGTGTGCCGCATCGCCCACCAGCGCCAGCCCTTCACGGGCATACTGCAAAGCATGGCGGCGCGTGAGCGGAAATGCCCCTGCAGCGACCGGCGTCACGTTGCCCAGACGGCTCGGGAAATGCAGGCGGATTTCCCGCTGCAATTGTTCCATTGAAAGCCCCTGCAGCTGACGAATGCGTGCCGGTTTGTCGTACCAGACCAGCGATGCCCAGTTATCAAACAGCGGTAAAAACGCATGCGGACCATTCGGCGTAAAGTGCTGCCACGTGCTTTCTCCCGGCGCATTCTGGCACTCGACGGTAATCAGCATGCAGGACTGCTCATACTGCCAGGCATGAACGCCAATTCCCGCCATCTGTCTGACCTGCGAGTTAGCGCCGTCCGCTCCGACGACGAGCTTAACGGCCAGTTCATCGCCGCTGTCGAGCGTCAGCGAATACCCGCTCTCCTGGGGATGCAGAGTCTTAATCGACGCCGGAACGCGCAGCGTCACCTTCGGGTGCGCCTCCAGCGCCTGCCAGAGCGCCTGCTGAAGCACGTTGTTTTCCACCATATAACCCAGGCGCGGCAGCTTCAGCTCAGCGGCATCAAACGCGACGTGGGCATTTTCCCACTCCCAGGTTTCAAGACGGCTGTAAGGATGGGCGCGCATCGCCAGCACCGCCTCCCAGACGCCCAGCCCGCGCAGCAGATCGACGGACGCCGCGCTGATCGCGGAAATGCGCACATCCGGTTTGCTGGCGGGATCGAAGGCCGGCGGAGCAGCCTGTTCGATTAACGTTACCTCAAATCCCTGCTGCGCCAGCCCCAGCGCCAGCGCGCCGCCGACCATACCGCCGCCGACAACGGCAACTTCGGTGTGTAGGAGTGTCATGGTCAATTTTCCTTATTGGAGAATCCCTTAAGTTTACCGGATTTTTGCGGTCCTGAGACACATAACCTTCATACTGGTCACAACCCCACCAAAGCATTACAATACGCGGCTTGCAATCCTGAGCTGAGCAAGTCGATGACTAAAAAACTCCATATAAAAACCTGGGGCTGTCAGATGAACGAATACGATTCATCCAAGATGGCCGATCTGCTGGATTCAACCCACGGATACCAGTTGACTGAAAATGCGAAAGAAGCGGACGTGCTGCTGCTGAACACCTGTTCGATTCGTGAAAAAGCGCAGGAAAAAGTCTTTCACGTGTTAGGCCGCTGGAAGCTACTCAAACGAAAAAATCCGGATCTGATCATCGGGGTGGGTGGCTGCGTCGCATCGCAGGAAGGTAAGCTGATCCGCCAGAGAGCCCCGTATGTGGATATCGTCTTTGGCCCTCAGACCCTGCACCGCCTGCCGGAGATGATCAATCAGGTTCGCGGCAACCGTAGCCCGGTCGTTGACGTCAGCTTCCCGGAAATCGAAAAGTTTGACCGTCTGCCGGAGCCGCGCGCCGATGGCCCGACCGCCTTCGTCTCCATCATGGAAGGCTGCAACAAATATTGCACTTACTGCGTGGTGCCTTACACCCGTGGTGAAGAAGTCAGCCGTCCGGCAGACGATATTCTGTTTGAAATTGCGCAGCTTGCCGCACAGGGCGTTCGCGAAGTGAACCTGCTGGGCCAGAACGTGAACGCCTGGCGCGGGGAAAACTACGACGGCACCACCGGCAGCTTTGCCGAACTGCTGCGTCTGGTGGCCGCGATTGACGGTATCGACCGCATTCGCTTTACCACCAGCCATCCGATGGAGTTTACCGACGACATCATTGACGTGTATCGCGATACGCCAGAGCTGGTGAGCTTCCTGCACCTGCCGATTCAGTGTGGCTCTGACCGCGTGCTGAACCTGATGGGCCGCCCGCATACAGTGCTGGAGTATAAGTCCACCATTCGCAAGCTGCGCGAAGCCCGTCCGGATATCCAGATCAGCTCCGACTTTATCGTCGGCTTCCCTGGCGAAACTGCTGATGACTTCGAGCGCACCATGAAGCTCATCGGTGAAGTGAATTTTGACGTCAGCTACAGCTTCATCTTCTCTGCGCGTCCTGGAACACCTGCGGCCGATATGGTTGACGATGTGCCGGAAGAAGAGAAAAAGCAGCGTCTGTATATTCTGCAGGAGCGTATTAACCAGCAGGCCAACGCGTGGAGCCGCCGTATGCTTGGCACCGTTCAGCGCATTCTGGTGGAAGGCACCTCCCGCAAGAGCATTATGGAACTCTCCGGTCGTACCGAAAACAACCGCGTGGTGAACTTTGAAGGCACCCCGGATATGATCGGTAAATTCGTGGACGTCGAGATTGTCGAAGTGCTGACCAACTCGCTGCGCGCGAAGCTGGTACGCACCGAGGACGAAATGGGCCTGCGTATTGCCGAGTCACCGGAATCCGTGATCTCTCGTACCCGTAAAGAAAACGATTCTGGCGTGGGGATTTACCAGCCTTAATCCCCCTGGCCTGCCTTTCCGGCAGGCCTTGTATTTCCTCTCATCGTCCCCAATATCTTCCGCAACGCTTGCGCCTTTATTCTGTGGCGTGAATAATTTCGGTAATGACCGTTTTATTACGTCCTATCGCAATGGGTCAGTTAACCAATTAAAGAGGAACAGTTTGAATATAGATACGCGTGAAATTAGCCTTGAGCCAGCAGACAACGCTCGCCTGCTGAGCCTGTGCGGGCCGTTTGATGACAACATCAAACAACTGGAGCGACGTCTGGGTATCGAAATCAATCGTCGCGATAATCATTTCAAACTTACCGGACGCCCTATCTGCGTCAACGCCGCTGCGGACATTCTGCGTAGCCTGTATGTGGATACATCACCCATGCGCGGCGAAATTCAGGATATCGAACCGGAACAAATTCACCTCGCCATTAAAGAGGCGCGCGTGCTTGAGCAGAGCGCGGAAAGCGTGCCGGACTACGGCAAGGCCATTAACATCAAGACCAAACGTGGCGTTATTAAGCCGCGTACGCCAAACCAGGCGCAGTACATCGCCAATATCCTCGACCACGACATCACCTTCGGGGTGGGCCCTGCGGGTACGGGTAAAACCTATCTGGCCGTTGCCGCTGCGGTAGATGCGCTGGAACGCCAGGAGATCCGTCGTATTCTGCTGACCCGTCCGGCCGTTGAAGCGGGCGAAAAGCTGGGCTTCCTGCCGGGCGATCTGAGCCAGAAGGTCGACCCGTATCTGCGCCCGTTATACGATGCGCTGTTCGAGATGCTCGGCTTTGAGAAGGTTGAGAAGCTCATTGAGCGTAACGTTATCGAAGTGGCCCCGCTCGCCTACATGCGCGGTCGTACGCTGAACGATGCGTTCATCATTCTCGATGAGAGCCAGAACACCACCATCGAACAGATGAAGATGTTCCTGACGCGTATCGGCTTTAACTCGAAAGCGGTCATCACCGGTGACGTCACCCAGATCGACCTGCCGCGCAGCACCAAATCCGGCCTGCGCCACGCCATTGAGGTGCTGGCCGAGGTCGACGAAATCAGCTTTAACTTCTTCCACAGTGAAGACGTGGTACGCCACCCGGTGGTCGCGCGTATCGTTAACGCCTATGAAGCCTGGGAAGAGGCGGATCAGAAGCGTAAGGCCGAACTGGCCGCAGAACGTAAGCGCGAAGCGCAGGAGCAAGAACAGAAATGAGTCAGGTGATCCTCGATTTACAGCTGGCCTGTGAAGACAATTCCGGCATGCCAGATGAGGCACAGTTTCAGAAATGGCTGGATGCCGTTATTCCTCAGTTTCAGGAAGAATCAGAAGTCACGATTCGCCTGGTGGATGAAGCAGAAAGCCATGAGCTTAACCTGACCTATCGCGGGAAAGATAAGCCGACCAACGTGCTCTCTTTCCCGTTCGAAGCGCCGCCGGGCATTGAGATGCCGCTGTTGGGCGATCTGATCATCTGCCGTCAGGTGGTTGAACAGGAAGCCAAAGAGCAGCAAAAGCCGCTTGAGGCCCACTGGGCGCATATGGTGGTACACGGCAGCCTGCACCTGCTCGGCTACGATCACATTGAAGATGACGAAGCGGAAGAGATGGAGTCCCTCGAGACAGAGATAATGCTTGCTCTGGGCTATGAGGATCCGTACATTGCCGAGAAAGAATAGTCCGTCACCTGACGGACTCACATGCCGCCACGAAAGGATATCGCGTGGCGGTAAACGTTGAACTAACAAGAGAACCCTTAACAAACGCCATGAGCGACGACAATTCACACAGTAGCGACACGACAACCAGTAAAAAGGGATTTTTCTCCCTCATTCTGAACCAGCTTTTCCACGGCGAACCCAAAAACCGTGATGAACTGCTGGAGCTGATTCGTGATTCCGGGCAGAACGACCTTATCGACGAAGATACGCGCGAAATGCTCGAAGGGGTTATGGACATCGCCGACCAGCGCGTTCGCGATATCATGATCCCCCGCTCGCAGATGATCACCCTGAAACGTAACCAGACTCTGGACGAGTGCCTCGATGTGATCATTGAATCCGCCCACTCGCGTTTCCCGGTCATCAGCGAAGATAAAGATCACATCGAAGGGATTTTGATGGCGAAAGATCTGCTGCCGTTTATGCGCAGCGATGCCGAAGCCTTCAGCATGGAAAAAGTGTTACGCCAGGCCGTGGTTGTGCCGGAAAGTAAACGTGTGGATCGGATGCTGAAAGAGTTTCGCTCTCAGCGTTACCACATGGCGATTGTTATTGATGAGTTTGGTGGCGTTTCCGGTCTGGTCACGATCGAAGATATTCTTGAGCTGATCGTGGGCGAAATTGAAGACGAGTATGACGAAGAAGAAGATATCGACTTCCGTCAGCTTAGCCGCCACACCTGGACCGTGCGCGCGCTGGCCTCCATCGAGGACTTCAACGACGCCTTCGGTACCCACTTCAGCGATGAAGAGGTCGATACCATTGGCGGGCTGGTGATGCAGGCCTTTGGCCACCTCCCGGCGCGCGGTGAGACCGTTGACATTGACGGTTACCAGTTCAAAGTGGCAATGGCCGACAGCCGACGTATTATACAGGTTCACGTCAGAACGCCGGACGACTCACCGGTGCCAAAACTGGAAGATTAATGTAAATGGCATTTGCCCCACTGCTTGAACGCCAGCGCATCCGTTTGCTGCTGGCGCTGTTACTTGGAGCCAGCGGTACGCTGGCTTTCTCTCCTTACGACATCTGGCCCGCGGCCATTCTCTCCCTGATGGGGCTTCAGGGTCTGACCCTGAATCGTCGTCCGGTACAGGCTGCCGCTATCGGTTACTTCTGGGGGCTGGGTCTGTTTGGCTCAGGCATCAACTGGGTTTATGTCAGCATCGCCCAGTTTGGCGGAATGCCGGGGCCGGTTAACGTCTTCCTCGTTGTGCTGCTCGCCGCCTATCTCTCGCTCTATACCGGACTCTTCGCAGGGATCCTCTCGCGTCTGTGGCCTAAAACCACCTGGCTGCGCGTCGCGATTGCGGCGCCCGTCGTCTGGCAAATTACCGAGTTCCTGCGCGGCTGGGTGCTGACGGGCTTCCCGTGGCTGCAGTTCGGCTACAGCCAGATTGACGGCCCGCTGAAAGGTCTGGCGCCGGTAATGGGTGTTGAAGCCATTAACTTCCTGCTGATGGTGGTTAGCGGCCTGCTGGTCCTGGCGCTGGTCCAGCGCTGCTGGAAACCGCTGGCTGTGGCGCTGGTGCTGTTTGCCCTGCCCTTCCCGCTGCGTTATATCCAGTGGTTCACGCCTGAGCCAGAGCGCACCCTGCAGGTGTCCATGGTGCAGGGGAATATTCCGCAGTCTATGAAGTGGGATGAGAAAGAGCTGCTGAATACGCTGAAGATCTACGCCAACGCCACCGAAGAGGTGATGGGTAAATCCCAGCTGATTATCTGGCCGGAATCTGCGATCCCCGATCTGGAAATTAACCAGCAGCCGTTCCTCAACATGATGAACGACCTGCTGCTGGCGCACGGCAGCACGCTGATCACCGGGATTGTCGATGCGCGTCTGAATCAGCAGAACCGCTACGACACCTACAACAGCATCATTACGCTCGGGAAAGATAGCGAGTACAGCTACCACTCCACTGACCGGTACAACAAGAACCACCTGGTGCCGTTTGGTGAATTTGTCCCGCTGGAGTCGATTCTGCGCCCGCTGGCCCCGTTTTTTGACCTGCCGATGTCCTCTTTCAGCCGCGGCCCGTACGTACAGCCTCAGCTGCACGCGCACGGCCTGGCCCTGACGGCGGCCATCTGCTACGAAATCATTCTCGGCGAGCAGGTGCGCGATAACTTCCGCCCGGATACTGACTATCTGCTGACCATCTCCAACGACGCCTGGTTTGGTAAGTCAATCGGCCCGTGGCAGCACTTCCAGATGGCACGTATGCGCTCTCTGGAGCTGGCGCGTCCGCTGCTGCGCAGCACCAACAACGGCATCACGGCTGTGATTGGTCCGCAGGGTGAAATTCAGGCGATGATCCCGCAGTTTACCCGTGAGGTACTGACCACTAAAGTCACGCCAACCACCGGGCTGACGCCATACGCGCGCACCGGCAACTGGCCGCTGTGGATACTGACCGTGCTGTTCGGCTTTGGCGCGGTGCTGATGAGCCTGCGTCAGCGTCGGAAATAACCTTCCCTCCTGTTGTCGGGTGGCGTAGCCGCCACCCGACAATTTTCTCCAGACTCCCATTCTGGCACGCCTATTGCTTTGTTTATTCAGGTAAACGCAGTTTGGCTTAACGTGCAACTTTGTCGCACCAGCGTAGATCATCGGTAGCACCGAAACGGTGCAACGGGAGATATTTGCCTCTGATTGGTGCGGCGCGCTTCGCAAAAATAAACAATAACGCAGCAAAATCTTTACATTAAGCCAGACTAAATGTTAACAAGCTTGCATAACACTGCACTCGCATTGCGCGAGATATAACAACATCACAATGGGTATCAATGCGTCGCTGGCGCTGATAAAAAAGGAGTTGGGTATGCAATTACGTAAACTGGCCACAGCAATGCTGGTTATGGGAATGTCTGCAGGCGTGGTTCACGCTGAAGATGCGCCTGCAGCAGGCAGCACTCTCGACAAGATTGCCAAAAACGGCGTCATCGTGGTCGGCCACCGTGAATCTTCAGTCCCGTTCTCTTACTACGACAACACGCAAAAAGTCGTGGGCTATTCACAGGATTACTCCAACGCCATCGTTGAAGCTGTGAAGAAAAAGCTGAACAAACCTGACCTGCAGGTGAAGCTGATCCCAATCACTTCACAGAACCGTATTCCACTGCTGCAAAACGGCACCTTTGACTTCGAGTGTGGCTCCACCACCAACAACCTCGAGCGTCAGAAACAGGCTGCCTTCTCTGACACCATCTTTGTCGTGGGCACCCGTCTGCTGACGAAGAAAGGCGGTGAGATCAAAGACTTCGCTGACCTGAAAGGCAAAGCGGTTGTTGTGACCTCCGGTACCACGTCAGAAGTGCTGCTGCATAAGCTGAACGACGAGAAGAAAATGGATATGCGCATCATCAGCGCGAAAGACCATGGCGACTCCTTCCGTACCCTGGAAAGCGGTCGTGCCGTCGCGTTTATGATGGATGACGCCCTGCTGGCGGGCGAACGTGCGAAAGCGAAGAAACCAGACAACTGGGATATCGTCGGTACCGCGCAGTCCAAAGAAGCCTACGGCTGTATGCTGCGTAAAGACGATCCGCAGTTCAAAAAGCTGATCGATGACACCATCGCTCAGGTGCAGACCTCCGGCGAAGCGGAAAAATGGTTCGACAAATGGTTCAAGAACCCGATTCCACCAAAAAACCTGAACATGAATTTTGAACTGTCTGACGACATGAAGGCGCTGTTCAAATCTCCAAATGACAAGGCTCTTAACTAATTAGAACTACAGGGGCGGGATCTCCTGCCCTCTCGATTGTCGGGAAGCATGGACAGACTATACGTTGAGTGGTCGTTCCCCACTCAGCGCGAAAAATGAGCTTCTCACCAATCTTCGAGGGTAGCGCTGCTACCCTTTTTTTTCTGGAGTTTATTATGTCAATAGACTGGAACTGGGGCATATTCCTGCAACAAGCCCCGTTCGGCAACACCACCTATCTTGGCTGGCTGTGGAGCGGCTTTCAGGTCACCGTGGCACTATCGATAACGGCGTGGATTATCGCGTTTCTTGTCGGTTCTTTGTTCGGTATTCTGCGCACCGTCCCTAACCGTTTTCTTTCAACGCTTGGCACCCTGTATGTGGAACTGTTCCGTAACGTTCCGCTGATCGTGCAATTCTTTACCTGGTATCTGGTCATCCCGGAACTGCTGCCGGAAAATATTGGCATGTGGTTCAAGTCGGAGCTGGATCCGAACGTGCAGTTCTTTGTCTCCTCCATGATGTGTCTGGGGCTGTTTACCGCTGCGCGCGTTTGCGAGCAGGTGCGTGCCGCCATTCAGTCATTGCCGCGCGGACAAAAAAACGCTGGCCTGGCGATGGGCCTGACGCTGCCCCAAACCTACCGCTACGTGCTGCTGCCTAACGCCTACCGGGTTATCGTTCCACCGATGACCTCCGAGATGATGAACCTGGTGAAAAACTCGGCCATCGCCTCAACCATCGGCCTGGTGGATATGGCCGCGCAGGCGGGCAAGCTGCTGGATTATTCCGCTCACGCGTGGGAATCCTTCACCGCGATCACGCTCGCGTATGTTCTGATTAACGCTTTCATCATGCTGGTGATGAACCTGGTTGAACGTAAAATCCGCCTGCCGGGTAATCTGGGGGGCAAATAATGTACGAATTTGACTGGAGTTCTATCGTTCCATCCATGCCTTACCTGCTTGATGGCCTGGTGATTACCTTAAAAATCACCGTTATTGCCATCATCATTGGTATCGTCTGGGGCACCCTGCTGGCCGTCATGCGCCTGTCGAGCTTTAAGCCGCTCGCCTGGTTTGCGACCGCCTACGTTAACGTGTTCCGCTCCATCCCGCTGGTGATGGTGCTGCTGTGGTTTTACCTGATTGTGCCCGGCTTCCTGCAGAACGTGCTGGGGCTGTCGCCGAAAACCGATATCCGTCTGATCTCCGCCATGGTGGCGTTCTCAATGTTCGAGGCCGCTTACTACTCGGAGATTATCCGAGCGGGCATTCAGAGTATCTCCCGCGGGCAATCCAGCGCCGCGCTGGCGCTGGGAATGACGCACTGGCAGTCCATGCAGCTCATTATTCTGCCGCAGGCGTTTCGCGCCATGGTTCCGCTCCTGCTGACCCAGGGCATCGTGCTGTTCCAGGATACCTCGCTGGTCTACGTTCTGAGTCTGGCAGACTTCTTCCGTACCGCGTCAACCATCGGTGAACGTGATGGTACGCAGGTCGAGATGGTGCTCTTTGCGGGTGCGGTCTATTTTGTGATTAGTTTAAGCGCGTCGCTGTTGGTCAGCTGGCTGAAGAAAAGGACGGTATAATGATTTCCCTGAAAAATGTTTCTAAATGGTATGGGCACTTTCAGGTGCTGACCGACTGCTCCACCGAAGTCAAAAAAGGCGACGTAGTGGTGGTATGCGGGCCGTCCGGCTCCGGTAAATCGACGCTGATTAAAACCGTCAACGGACTGGAGCCGGTGCAGCAGGGTGAGATCGTTGTCAACGGCACCAAAGTCAACGATAAGAAAACTAATCTCGCCCAGCTTCGCTCTCACGTTGGCATGGTGTTCCAGCACTTTGAGCTGTTCCCTCACCTCTCCATTATTGAGAACCTGACGCTGGCGCAGGTAAAAGTGCTGAAGCGTGATAAAAAAGCGTCGCGCGAGAAAGGTCTGAAGCTCCTGGAACGCGTTGGGCTTTCGGCGCATGCCGATAAGTTCCCGGCACAGCTTTCTGGCGGCCAACAGCAGCGTGTGGCGATCGCCCGCGCGCTGTGTATGGATCCGGTGGCGATGCTGTTTGATGAGCCAACGTCGGCGCTCGATCCAGAGATGATCAATGAAGTGCTGGACGTAATGGTCGAGCTGGCGCACGAAGGGATGACCATGATGGTGGTGACCCACGAAATGGGCTTTGCCCGTAAAGTGGCCAACCGCGTGATCTTTATGGACGAAGGGAAAATTGTCGAAGACTCACCGAAAGAAGAGTTCTTCGCTAACCCGAAATCAGAGCGTGCGAAAGATTTCCTCGCGAAAATCCTGCACTAACCTTCCCGGTGCGCAATCTGCGGATTGCGCACTGCTTCACGCTTTCGCTCAGTTCCTCTCGTCGGCGTCACATTGCAGCGTTAACCTTGTCACAAAATAACGCTACGTATGGAGAACGCTATGGCACAGCCTATTATTCTCGATTGCGATCCGGGTCATGACGACGCGATCGCGCTCGTCCTTGCACTTGCCTCCCCTGAACTCGACGTAAAAGCCGTCACCTCGTCCGCCGGAAACCAGACCCCTGAAAAAACCCTGCGCAACGTGCTGCGCATGCTCACGCTGCTCAAACGCACAGATATTCCTGTCGCCGGCGGGGCCGTGAAGCCGCTGATGCGCGAGCTGATTATTGCCGACAACGTTCATGGTGAAAGCGGGCTGGACGGTCCGGCACTGCCGGAGCCGGGTTTCACGCCGCAAAACGGTACCGCCGTCGAGCTGATGGCGAAGGTGCTGCGCGAAAGTGCAGAACCGGTAACGCTGGTGGCAACCGGACCGCAAACCAACGTTGCGCTGCTGCTGAACAGCCATCCTGAGCTGCATAATAAAATTGCCCGTATTGTGATTATGGGTGGCGCCATGGGGCTCGGTAACTGGACGCCAGCGGCGGAGTTCAACATCTTTGTCGACCCGGAAGCGGCGGAAATCGTCTTCCAGTCCGGCTTACCGATTGTAATGGCGGGACTGGACGTTACCCACCGCGCGCAGATTATGGCGGACGATATTGAGCGATTCCGCTCGGTGGGTAATACGGTCGCGACAACCGTGGCCGAGCTGCTCGACTTCTTTATGGAGTATCACAAAGTAGAGAAATGGGGCTTCCACGGCGCGCCGCTGCACGACCCGTGCACCATTGCCTGGCTACTGAAGCCGGAGATGTTCACCACGGTGGACAGATGGGTTGGTGTTGAGACGCAGGGAAAATACACCCAGGGAATGACGGTGGTGGATTACTACTCGCTGACGGGGAATAAACCGAATACCACGGTGATGGTGGACATCGACCGCGAGGCGTTTGTGGATTTGCTGGCGGAGAGACTTGCTTACTATAGTGCGGCCTGATGCCCTCACCCCAACCCTCTCCCACGGGGAGAGGGGGCAAACACTAAAAACGGCAACGTGGTTGCCGTTTTGCTTTTATTTATGGCTCAAACGGCCGACGCTGGAACTGATCGTGGCCGCATTTCGGACACAGCGGCAGGACATCCGGCGTATATACCGCAATATGGTGGTGGCAATTCTCACATACCAGATTTCCCAAGCCGACCACCTCACCACTGTGATACACACCGTGATGGTTCAAATCCTGAAAGACCTCGCGCCACTCCAGCTGCGTTTTATCCGTGATGTCGGCCAGCTCTTGCCACAGGCTCTCTTTAATAACCCGCATAAAAACGCTGTCCGTGACCTCCTCCTGGCTCTCCTGGTAGCTGCGCGCGAACTCTTCCAGATCGCGACGCACGGCGCGCGTCACCTCTTCCACTTCGGTTCGCGTTAACTCACCCGTTTGCATCACGCGGGCACGCGCTTGCTCCACCAGCGCGTCGATATCTCGCTCGCCGTTACGCAGCCGTTCCGTCAGTGTCGCCACCAGTTCGCGGTAAAATTGAGCAACCTTGTTCATCATTTTGCCTCCCGGGTAAGTAACTATTTCTAATAATAGACCTTATTTCATCGCCGCTTTGTCAGGTGAAGCACAGACCCGGTAAATTCCTGCAAAGCGCATTTGTGCGAAAGGCTGTTTTGACGCGGGCGTTTGGGCTATGCTATGCGGATCTGAATGACCACATCCATTGGCTACATTTGTAGCTGTATTGAAAACAGGACCACTGGCTGCCATGCAAGAGCAATACCGCCCGGAAGAGATAGAATCAAAAGTCCAGCAACACTGGGACGAGAAGCGCACCTTTGAAGTAACCGAAGACGAGAGCAAAGAGAAGTATTACTGCCTGTCGATGCTTCCCTATCCTTCTGGTCGACTACACATGGGCCATGTGCGTAACTACACCATCGGCGATGTGATTGCACGCTACCAGCGCATGCTGGGTAAAAACGTTCTGCAGCCTATCGGCTGGGATGCGTTCGGTCTGCCTGCGGAAGGCGCGGCGGTCAAAAACAACACCGCACCGGCACCGTGGACGTACGACAACATCGCGTACATGAAAAACCAGCTCAAAATGCTGGGCTTTGGCTATGACTGGAGCCGCGAGCTGGCAACCTGTACCCCGGAATACTATCGCTGGGAGCAGAAGTTCTTCACCGAGCTGTACAAAAAAGGCCTGGTGTATAAGAAGACCTCTGCCGTTAACTGGTGTCCGAACGACCAGACCGTTCTCGCGAACGAACAGGTTATCGACGGCTGCTGCTGGCGCTGTGACACCAAAGTTGAGCGTAAAGAGATCCCACAGTGGTTTATCAAAATCACCGCTTACGCTGATGAGCTGCTGAACGATCTGGATAACCTCGACCACTGGCCAGATACCGTTAAGACCATGCAGCGCAACTGGATCGGCCGTTCTGAAGGCGTGGAGATTACCTTCAACGTTGAGAACTACGACCAGACCCTGACTGTCTACACCACCCGTCCGGACACCTTCATGGGCGCGACCTACCTGGCCGTGGCCGCAGGTCACCCGCTGGCGCAGAAAGCGGCAGAGAATAACCCGGAGCTGGCCACCTTCATTGACGAGTGCCGCAACACCAAAGTGGCCGAAGCCGACATGGCGACGATGGAGAAAAAAGGCGTCGCGACAGGCTTCTATGCGAAGCATCCGCTGACTGGCGAAGCGATTCCTGTCTGGGCAGCGAACTTCGTGCTGATGGAGTACGGTACAGGCGCGGTAATGGCCGTTCCGGGACACGATCAGCGCGACTACGAGTTTGCCACCAAATACAGCCTGCCGATTAAAGCCGTTATTCTGGCCGCCGATGGTTCTGAACCCGACCTGTCCGAACAAGCGCTGACCGAAAAAGGCACCCTGTTCAACTCCGGTGAATTCAGCGGCCTGAGCTTCGAAGAGGGCTTCAACGCCATCGCCGATAAGCTGGCCTCTCTGGGCGTAGGCGAGCGTAAAGTTAACTTCCGTCTGCGCGACTGGGGCGTGTCCCGTCAGCGTTACTGGGGCGCGCCAATCCCAATGGTGACGCTGGAAGATGGCACCGTGATGCCAACGCCGGAAGATCAGCTCCCGGTGATCCTGCCGGAAGACGTGGTCATGGACGGTATCACCAGCCCGATCAAAGCCGATCCTGAGTGGGCAAAAACCACCGTCAACGGTCAGCCTGCGCTGCGTGAAACCGACACCTTTGACACCTTTATGGAGTCATCCTGGTACTATGCGCGCTACACCTGCCCGCAGTATCAGGACGGTATGCTCGATTCCGATGCGGCAAACTACTGGCTGCCGGTTGATATCTATATCGGCGGCATCGAACACGCCATCATGCACCTGCTCTACTTCCGCTTCTTCCACAAACTGATGCGCGATGCAGGCATGGTGAACTCTGACGAACCAGCAAAACAGCTGCTGTGTCAGGGCATGGTACTGGCGGATGCGTTCTATTACGTCGGTGCTAACGGCGAGCGTAACTGGGTTTCTCCGGTTGATGCGATCGTCGAGCGCGACGAGAAAGGCCGTATCGTTAAGGCGAAAGACGCCGAAGGTCATGAACTGGTCTATACCGGCATGAGCAAGATGTCTAAGTCGAAAAACAACGGCATCGATCCGCAGGTAATGGTTGAGCGTTACGGTGCGGACACCGTGCGTCTGTTCATGATGTTTGCCTCTCCGGCCGACATGACCCTGGAATGGCAGGAGTCTGGCGTGGAAGGGGCGAACCGCTTCCTGAAACGCGTCTGGAAACTGGTTTACGAACACACTGCACTGGGCGATGCCCCGGCGCTGAACGCCGCCGCACTGACTGAAGATCAGCAGGCGCTGCGTCGCGATGTTCATAAAACGATTGCGAAAGTGACCGATGATATTGGTCGTCGTCAGACCTTCAATACCGCAATTGCGGCTATTATGGAACTGATGAACAAGCTGGCGAAGGCTCCGCAGGACGGCGAGCAGGATCGTGCCTTAATGCGTGAAGCGCTGCTGGCCGTCGTTCGCATGCTGAACCCGTTCACTCCGCACGTCAGCTTCACCCTGTGGCAGGAGCTGAAAGGCGAAGGCGATATTGACAACGCGCCGTGGCCGCAGGCTGACGAAGCCGCGATGGTGGAAAACACGACGCTGGTTGTGGTCCAGGTAAACGGCAAAGTCCGCGGTAAAATTACCGTGGCGGTCGATGCAACCGAAGAACAGGTTCGCGAGCGCGCGGGCCAGGAACCTCTGGTCGCAAAATATCTTGAGGGCGTTACCGTACGTAAAGTGATCTACGTACCGGGTAAACTGCTCAATCTGGTCGTTGGCTAAGCGCGGGAGGAAACGTGCGACAACTGGCAACAATACTCTTATCACTGGCGGTGCTTGTCACCGCCGGCTGTGGCTGGCACCTGCGCAATACCACGGCAGTGCCTGCTGAGATGAAAACGATGATTTTCGACTCATCGGATCCGAATGGTCCACTCAGCCGGGCAGTTCGTAATCAGCTGCGTCTGAACGGCGTTGAGCTTGTTGAGAAACGAACGCTGCGCCAGGATGTACCGTCTCTGCGTATCATCGGAGGAGGTCTGTCGAGAGATACGGCCTCTATCTTCCAGGATGGTCGTACAGCTGAATATCAGATGGTGCTGACGGTCAACGCAGCGGTCCTGATCCCGGGTAAAGACATCTATCCGATCAGCGCGAAAGTGTTCCGTTCGTTCTTCGATAACCCGCAGACGGCATTGGCAAAAGATGCCGAACAGCAGATTATCATCAACGAAATGTACGACAAGGCGGCGGAACAGCTGATCCGTAAACTGCCAGGTATTGCAGCGTCTACCCGACAAGGCTCTGACATTGTTGAAAAACCGGTTGCTGGCACGCTTCCTGCTGCTAACTCTCTGGGTAAATGATGATCAGGCTGTATCCTGAACAACTCCGCGCGCAGCTCAAAGAAGGGCTGCGCGCGGCGTATTTGCTTCTTGGAAACGATCCGTTATTGCTTCAGGAAAGCCTGGATGCCGTGCGGCATGAAGCCGCCTCTCAGGGCTTCGATGAACACCACACCGTCCAGCTGGATAACAACACCGACTGGAATGCCCTCTTCTCACTCTGTCAGGCGATGAGCCTTTTTGCGTCGCGCCAGACTATTCAGATCCTGCTGCCGGAGAACGGCCCTAACGCGGCCATCAATGAACAGCTGGCCACGCTGGTCAGCCTGCTTCACAGCGATCTGCTGCTGATTGTGCGCGGCAACAAGCTCACCAAAGCGCAGGAAAATGCGGCGTGGTTCACCCAACTCGCAGCCCGCGCGGTACAGGTTACCTGTCAGACGCCTGAACAGGCGCATCTGCCAAAATGGGTGGCAGCGAGAGCGAAGCAGAACAACCTTCAGCTGGATGATGCGGCGAACCAACTGCTCTGCTACTGCTATGAAGGTAACCTGCTGGCCCTGGCGCAGGCGCTGGACAGACTCTCCCTGCTCTGGCCAGATGGCAAGCTGACCTTACCGCGCGTCGAGCAGGCCGTTAACGACGCGGCACACTTCACGCCGTTCCACTGGGTGGACGCGCTGCTGTCGGCGAAAAGCAAACGCGCCCTGCATATTCTGCAACAGCTGCGTCTCGAAGGGAGCGAACCGGTTATTCTGCTGCGTACGCTGCAGCGCGAATTATTGCTGCTGATTACGCTCAAGCGTCAGTCGGCCCATACGCCGCTGCGTTCGCTGTTTGATAAACACCGCGTGTGGCAAAATCGCCGGGCTTTGATCACCGAAGCCGTCAACCGCCTGAGTCATGAACAGCTTCGTCAGGCTGTGCAGCTTCTGATGCGCGCTGAGCTCACGTTAAAACAAGATTATGGCCAGTCGGTCTGGGCGGAGCTGGAAAGCCTTTCTCTGCTGCTCTGCCACAAGGCGCTGGCAGACGTTTTTATTGATGGATAGCATGCATTCTTTACAGGCCTTATATGGCGGCACCTTCGACCCGGTACATTACGGGCATCTGAAGCCGGTTGAAATTCTGGCGAATCTGATCGGCCTTCAGCGCGTCACCATCATGCCCAACAATGTCCCGCCCCATCGTCCACAGCCCGAGGCGACCAGCGAGCAGCGAAAAGAGATGCTTGCCCTTGCCATCGCAGATAAACCGCTATTCCGACTTGACGAGCGTGAGCTGCGTCGCGACACGCCCTCCTGGACGTCTCAGACGCTTCAGGAGTGGCGCGCCGAACAAGGGCCAGACCAGCCGCTGGCCTTTATCATCGGCCAGGATTCTCTGCTGAATTTCCCTACGTGGCATCAGTATGAAACCATCCTGGAGAACAGCCACCTGCTCGTCTGCCGCCGTCCCGGCTATCCGCTGACCATGCGCGAAGAGCAGTACCAGCAGTGGCTGGAAGACCATCTCACCGATAATGTTGAAGATCTTCACAACCAGCCTGCCGGGAAGATCTATCTGGCGGAAACGCCGTGGTTTGATATCTCTGCAACCCTCATTCGCGAGCGTTTACAGCAGGGTTTAGCGTGTGACGATCTGCTGCCAACCCCGGTGCTGGCCTATATCCATGCGCACGGTTTGTATCAGAAAAGCGCAGATGAATAGCCGGAGAGCATAAAAAGCGGCTTATTGTTTATCCTGCCTTGACAGGGTAAGCCATACTGTTATTCTCCGCTGCCAGACTTTCCCGCCGATCATTGCTTTACAGAAATTGTTTTACAAAAATGGCAATGCAATCTCAGGCGGAGGGTGGGATGATACCCGCCTTCAAAAGCCCGGCCGGAGACATTTGTCCCGACGCAGGCGTGAGTTCAGGTATACTGTCTGGCTACGAATTCAAAGTTTTACAATCTCATTCACCCCAGGGGGAAAACTTGCAGGGTAAAGCACTCCAGGATTTTGTTATTGACAAAATTGATGACCTGAAAGGTCAGGACATCATCGCTATCGACGTTAAGGGTAAATCCAGTATTACCGACTGCATGATCATCTGCACCGGTACATCGACGCGTCATGTTGTTTCAATTGCCGATCACGTGGTTCAGGAATCGCGTGCAGCAGGGCTGTTGCCGCTGGGCGTTGAAGGTGAAGCGACGGCTGACTGGGTGGTAGTCGACCTCGGCGATGTGATTGTCCACGTCATGCAGGACGAGAGCCGTCGCCTGTATGAGCTGGAAAAACTCTGGGGTTAATGCGTGAAGTTACAGCTGGTCGCCGTCGGCACCAAAATGCCGGACTGGGTACAAACCGGTTTTACTGAATATCTGCGTCGTTTTCCAAAAGACATGCCGTTCGAGCTGGTGGAAATTCCCGCCGGGAAGCGCGGCAAGAACGCGGATATCAAACGTATTCTCGATAAAGAGGGCGAACTAATGCTGGCTGCCGCTGGCAAAAACCGCATCGTCACCCTCGATATTCCAGGTAAACCCTGGGATACGCCGCAGCTGGCGCAAGAACTGGAGCGCTGGAAGCAGGATGGCCGTGACGTCAGTCTGTTGATTGGCGGACCAGAAGGGTTATCCCCTGCCTGCAAAGCAGCGGCTGAACAAAGTTGGTCCCTCTCCGCGCTGACGCTTCCCCACCCGCTCGTTCGGGTACTGGTGGCAGAAAGCCTGTATCGCGCGTGGAGCATTACTACCAACCACCCCTATCACCGCGAGTAATGACTGACCAGGGTAGAATAAGCAGCGGATGAAACTACAGAATTCTTTTCGCGACTATACGGCTGAGTCCGCGCTGTTTGTGCGCCGGGCGCTGGTCGCCTTTACCGGGATTTTGCTGCTTACCGGCGTGCTGATCGCCAACCTCTATAATCTGCAAATTGTCCGCTTTACCGACTACCAGACGCGTTCAAACGAAAACCGCATTAAGCTGGTGCCTATCGCACCCAGCCGCGGCATTATTTACGATCGTAACGGCACCCCGCTGGCGTTGAACCGCACCATCTATCAAATCGAGATGATGCCGGAAAAAGTCGATAATGTTCAGGATACGCTGGAAGCGCTGAAAAGCGTTGTCGACCTTAACGATGACGATATCGCGGCGTTTAAAAAAGAGCGCGCCCGCTCTCACCGCTTCACCTCGATTCCGGTTAAAACCAATCTTACGGAAGTCCAGGTGGCCCGCTTTGCGGTGAATCAGTACCGTTTCCCCGGCGTGGAAGTGAAGGGATATAAGCGTCGCTACTATCCCTACGGCTCCGCGCTGACGCATGTGATTGGCTACGTTTCCAAGATTAATGACAAAGACGTCGACCGCCTTGATAAAGACGGCAAGCTGGCCAACTACGCTGCTACGCACGATATCGGTAAGCTGGGGATCGAACGTTACTACGAAGAGGTTCTGCACGGGCAAACCGGCTATGAAGAGGTTGAGGTTAACAACCGTGGACGCGTGATCCGCCAGCTGAAAGAAGTGCCGCCTCAGGCGGGGCATGACGTCTATCTGACGCTCGACCTCAAGCTTCAGCAGTATATCGAAACCCTGCTGGCGGGCAGCCGTGCAGCCGTTGTGGTCACCGATCCTCGTACCGGCGGCATCCTGGCAATGGTCTCCATGCCTAGCTATGACCCGAACCTCTTCGTTGACGGTATTTCCAGCAAAGACTATTCCGGTCTGCTGAATGACCCGAACACGCCGCTGGTGAACCGCGCGACGCAAGGGGTTTACCCGCCAGCATCAACGGTTAAACCGTACGTGGCGGTCTCTGCGCTGAGTGCCGGCGTCATCAACCGTAATACCAGCCTGTTTGACCCGGGCTGGTGGCAGCTGCCGGGTTCAGATAAGCGCTATCGTGACTGGAAAAAATGGGGCCACGGTCATCTCAACGTCACCAAATCGCTGGAAGAATCTGCGGATACCTTCTTCTATCAGGTGGCGTATGACATGGGTATCGACCGCCTGTCAGAGTGGATGAGCAAATTCGGCTACGGGCATTACACCGGCGTGGACCTTTCAGAAGAACGTTCTGGCAACATGCCAACGCGTGAATGGAAGCTGAAGCGCTTTAAAAAACCGTGGTATCAGGGTGACACCATTCCGGTAGGTATCGGTCAGGGCTACTGGACGGCAACGCCGCTTCAGATGAACAAGGCCATGATGATCCTCATCAATGACGGCGTGGTAAAAGTGCCGCATCTGCTACAGAGTACGGTTGAAGACGGCAAAAAAGTGCCGTGGAACCAGCCGCACGAGGCCCCGGTGGGTGACATCCATTCCGGCTTCTGGGAAATTGCGAAAGACGGTATGTACGGCGTGGCAAACCGCCCGAACGGTACCGCGCATAAGTACTTCGCCGGTACGCCGTACAAAGTGGCCGCGAAATCCGGTACTGCGCAGGTATTTGGTCTGAAAGCCAACGAAACCTATAACGCGCACCGCATTGCTGAACGTCTTCGTGACCATAAGCTGATGACGGCGTTTGCCCCTTATGATAACCCGCAGGTCGCGGTGGCGATGATTCTGGAGAACGGCGGTGCCGGGCCAGCAGTAGGTACCATCATGCGCCAGATCCTTGACCACATTATGCTGGGTGATAACAACACCGAACTGCCGGCTGAAAACCCGGCCGCCGCTGCGGCGGAGGACCAATAATCATGACGGATAATCCAAATAAAAAATCGCTGTGGGATAAAATCCACATCGACCCAGCCATGCTGCTGATCCTGCTGGCTCTGCTGGTGTACAGCGCCCTGGTTATCTGGAGCGCCAGCGGCCAGGACATCGGCATGATGGAGCGCAAAATCGGCCAGATCGCCATGGGTCTGATCATCATGGTGGTGATGGCGCAAATCCCGCCGCGCGTCTACGAAGGCTGGGCGCCCTACCTCTACATCTTCTGTATTATTTTGCTGGTTGCGGTAGATGCGTTTGGCGCCATTTCAAAAGGGGCACAGCGCTGGCTGGATCTGGGCGTTGTCCGCTTCCAGCCCTCGGAAATTGCCAAAATCGCCGTTCCATTGATGGTGGCACGCTTTATCAACCGCGACGTCTGTCCGCCGTCGCTGAAAAACACGGCCATCGCGCTGGTGCTGATTTTCCTGCCGACGCTGCTGGTTGCGGCGCAGCCTGACCTTGGCACCTCAATTCTTATCGCCCTTTCCGGCCTGTTTGTCCTTTTCCTGTCGGGACTGAGCTGGCGCCTGATTGGTATCGCGGTGGTGCTGATTGCGGCGTTCATTCCTATCCTCTGGTTCTTCCTGATGCATGATTACCAGCGCCAGCGCGTCATGATGCTGCTCGATCCGGAAACCGATCCGCTGGGCGCAGGCTATCATATTATTCAGTCCAAGATTGCGATTGGCTCCGGCGGCCTGCGCGGTAAAGGCTGGCTGCATGGCACGCAGTCGCAGCTGGAATTTTTACCGGAACGCCACACCGACTTTATCTTCGCCGTACTGGCGGAAGAGCTGGGGCTGGTTGGCATCTTAATATTGCTGGCGCTGTACGTACTGCTGATCATGCGGGGATTGTGGATTGCAGCACGCGCGCAAACCACCTTTGGTCGCGTCATGGCCGGCGGGTTGATGCTGATTTTATTCGTTTATGTCTTCGTAAATATTGGTATGGTGAGTGGTATTCTGCCGGTGGTAGGCGTACCGCTGCCGCTGGTGAGTTACGGAGGCTCGGCACTGATCGTGTTGATGGCCGGGTTTGGTATCGTGATGTCGATCCATACCCACAGAAAAATGTTGTCAAAAAGCGTATAAAAATAAGGGGATCGGAATGCGTAAGCAGTGGCTGGGGATCTGCATCGCGGCAAGTTTACTTGCGGCCTGCACAAGTGATGATGGTCAGCAACAGGCAACCGTCGCGCCGCCGCAGCCTGCGGTGTGTAATGGCCCGATCGTTGAAATCAGCGGTGCCGATCCCGTTTATGAACCGCTGAATGCCAGTGCCAATCAGGATTACCAGCGCGACGGCAAAAGCTATAAAATTGTTCAGGATCCTTCCCGTTTCAGTCAGGCGGGCTTTGCCGCCATTTATGATGCCGAGCCGGGCAGTAACCTGACGGCTTCCGGGGAAGCGTTCGACCCAATGCAGCTGACGGCAGCACACCCGACGCTGCCGATCCCGAGCTACGCTCGTATCACCAACCTGGCGAATGGCCGTATGATCGTCGTGCGTATCAACGACCGTGGTCCTTACGGGAATGACCGGGTGATTTCCCTCTCGCGCGCGTCTGCCGATCGCCTGAACACCTCGAACAACACCAAAGTCCGTATTGATCCGATTATCGTCGCACAGGATGGTTCGCTCTCCGGGCCGGGTACCGCGTGTACGACGGTGGCAAAACAGACCTATGCCCTTCCTGACCGCCCAAATCTTGACGGCGGAATGGGAAGCGTCTCGTCTCCGGCAGAGCCTGCTCAGCCGGGGGGAGAAATACGCCCGATCAGCAATGACACGCTGCAAAGCGAGGATTCTACCGGTGCGCCGGTAAAGAGTAGCGGCTTTCTTGGCGCACCGACGACCTTAGCCTCGGGCGTGCTGGAAGGCAGTGAGCCAACTCCGGCCCCTGCGCCCGTTGCTGCGCCAGCGACCCAGCCGGCTCCCGTAACGGCGCCAGCGGCCACGCAAAGTGCGGCGGTGGCGGCTCCAGCAGCGGCCAGCGGCAGCTATGTGGTTCAGGTAGGCGCAGTGAGCGATCAGGCCCGGGCCAGGCAGTATCAACAGCGTCTGAGCCAGCAGTTTGGCGTACCGGGACGCGTTGAGCAGAACGGCGCGGTCTGGCGCATTCAGATGGGGCCGTTTGCCAGCAAATCGCAGGCCGCGTCCCTGCAGCAGCGTCTGCAGAATGAAGCTCAACTTCAGTCATTTATCGCTGTTGCGAAATAATTAACCGGCGGTATCCGAATTGTCAGTTAGTGTAAAACACATTCACAAACTCATGCTTAAAGTCGGATGCCTGCCTGAATAGCATTTGCTATAGTAAGGCACTTTTTTTAACTCCATCACGGATGTCGTAGTTCTGACCATGAAGACCACTTTTTCTGCTCGTTTTGTGCAGCGCATGGCGCTGACCACGGCCCTTTGCGCTGCTGCGCTCTCTGCAGCTCACGCCGATGACCTGAATATCAAGACCATGATCCCTGGCGTTCCGCAAATCGACGCGGAATCCTACATCCTGATCGATTACAACTCTGGCAAAGTGCTGGCAGAACAGAATGCCGATGCCCGCCGTGACCCGGCCAGTCTGACCAAAATGATGACCAGCTACGTTATCGGCCAGGCGATGAAGGCAGGTAAATTCAAAGAATCGGATCTGGTCACCATCGGTAACGATGCGTGGGCAACCGGGAACCCTGTTTTCAAAGGTTCCTCTCTGATGTTCCTGAAGCCGGGTATGCAGGTTCCTGTTTCCCAGCTGATTCGCGGTATCAACCTGCAGTCTGGTAACGATGCCTGCGTGGCGATGGCCGACTTCGCCGCCGGGAGCCAGGATGCCTTCGTGGGCCTGATGAACAGCTACGTTAACGCGCTGGGTCTGAAAAACAGCCATTTCCAGACCGTACACGGCCTGGACGCAGACGGTCAGTACAGCTCCGCACGTGACATGGCCCTGATTGGTCAGGCGCTGATCCGCGATGTACCTAATGAATACTCTATCTATAAAGAAAAAGAGTTCACCTTCAACGGTATTCGTCAGACCAACCGTAACGGCCTGCTGTGGGATAACAGCCTGAACGTTGACGGCATCAAAACTGGCCACACCGATAAAGCGGGCTACAACCTGGTGGCCTCTGCCACTGAAGGTCAGATGCGTCTGATCTCTGCCGTGATGGGCGGCCGTACCTTTAAAGGTCGTGAAACAGAAAGCAAGAAACTGCTGACCTGGGGCTTCCGCTTCTTCGAAACCGTGAACCCACTGAAAGCAGGGAAAGAGTTTGCGTCTGAACCCGTCTGGTTCGGCGACAACGACCGTGCTTCACTCGGCGTTGATAAAGATCTCTACCTGACCATTCCACGCGGTCGCATGAAGGATCTGAAAGCCAGCTACGTGCTGAACAGCACCGAGCTGCATGCCCCGCTGCAGAAAAACCAGGTTGTGGGTACGATCAACTTCCAGCTGGATGGAAAAACGATCGATCAGCGTCCGCTGGTTGTCCTGCAAGAAATTCCTGAAGGCAATTTCTTCGGCAAAATCATTGATTACATTAAATTGATGTTCCACCACTGGTTTGGTTAAAAATTGAACACTTGAAAGTGTGATTTTGATCCCCATATACTAAGTATCCTGATAACTCCCACCTGACGTGGGAGTTATTATTTTTTGACGTTACGCCGGAGCTGACATGAAAACCAAACTTAACGAACTGCTTGAATTCCCAACCTCATTTACCTACAAAGTAATGGGTCTGGCGAAACCTGAGCTGGTTGATCAGGTGGTTGAAGTGGTACAGCGCCATGCGCCGGGTGACTACTCTCCGTCAGTAAAACCAAGCAGCAAGGGCAACTACCACTCGGTTTCTATTACCATCACTGCGACACACATTGAGCAGGTGGAAACGCTGTACGAAGAGCTCGGCAATATCGAAATTGTTCGTATGGTGCTGTAGTCCCTTTGCGGTTACCCGGTTTGCCGGGTAACCCCTCTCCCCCGCTGTGATATACTCCCCCACACCTTTTGTCCCTCGTCTTCGGAGACGCAGTTTTGTATCAGGATAAAATTCTGGTCCGTCACCTCGGGCTGCAACCTTATGAGCCTGTCTCCCAGGCTATGCATGACTTCACCGATTCACGCGATGACAGCACCCCAGATGAGATCTGGCTGGTCGAACACCTGCCGGTATTTACGCAAGGCCAGGCGGGTAAAGCAGAGCATTTGTTAATGACGGGAGATATCCCGGTTATTCAGAGCGATCGCGGCGGTCAGGTCACTTATCATGGGCCCGGTCAGCAGGTGATGTACGTCCTGCTCAATCTGAAGCGCAGAAAGCTGGGCGTGCGTGAACTGGTTACCTTACTGGAACAAACTGTCGTCAACACGCTGGCGGAATATGGTATTGACGCGCATCCACGCGCCGATGCGCCGGGCGTCTACGTTGGGGAAATGAAGATCTGCTCACTGGGGCTGCGTATTCGTAAAGGTTGCTCATTCCATGGCCTGGCCTTGAATATTAATATGGACCTTGCGCCTTTCCAGCGCATTAACCCCTGCGGCTACGCCGGCATGGAAATGACGCAAATGCGTCAGTGGGTTGAAACCGCTACGCCAGAACATATTCGTCCCGTGCTTTTAAAGCAGATGTTAGCGCTACTTAACAATCCCCCATACGAATATATCCCTGCTTAATACATCATACAACATGGCTCGATAATTTGGCGGGCCACTGTTTATTTACAGCTTTTGCACTTTACAATAATCCACAGATTCTATATTTTCGAAGCGCCCGAATATTACCGTCACATATTATTTAGCCTCCAGCAAGCATGGCAAACACGGCATAAGTAAGGTGAGCAATTATCACACAACCGTTTGCCCTTGATAAACAAGTGAAACAAAACCAACACTTTACGAATCTCTACAAGCATAATAAATAAATTCAACTATCATTCATATTGTGAATGTATACGGAGTGAAAGCGTGGAGTATAATAATTTACCAGCCAAACGACTGAATGAACCCGGTGGCGAAGACAAGCCGCAAATTTTTCGGACTTTACGTAATATTGATCTCAATTTACTGACTATTTTTGAGGCGGTATATGTCCATAAGGGTATCGTTAACGCTGCGAAAATTCTTAATCTCACGCCATCAGCAATAAGCCAGTCAATCCAAAAGCTACGCGCTATATTTCCCGACCCGTTATTTATCCGTAAGGGCCAGGGGGTAACGCCGACGGCTTATGCCACGCATCTCCACGAGTACATCAGCCAGGGGCTAGAGTCGATTCTGGGCGCACTGGATTTAACCGGGAGCTATGATAAGCAGCGAACCATCACCATCGGCTGTTCCCCTTCTGTCGGGGTGCTGGTGATGCCGGCGATCTTCCAGGCCGTAAAAGAGCATGCTCCGCAGCTCCTGCTTCGCAATGTGCCTCTCAATGAACCTGACATTCAGCTTGCCCAGTTCCAGACGGACCTGATTATTGAAAGCGGCAGCTTCAGTGCCAGAGCGCTGGGGCAAAATGTGCTTTATGCGGATAACCTGGTACTGGTTTGCCGCCAGCAGCATCCTGCTCTTAGCGAGCCGTTAACCATCGAAAACCTGCGCAACTACGATCACTCGTCTTTCATGACCGAAGGGCAATCTAATCATGCACTTCGTCAGCGTATTGATGAAATTTTCCCGGAACGTCAGATCAGCTTCAGCAGTTACAATATGTTTACCACCGCATCCCTGATCGGCAGCAGCGATATGCTGTGCGTTATGCCATCACGCCTGTACAGCCTGCTACAAAAATGCTGGCCGCTGGAAAGCATCCCGCTCAGCCAGCTTAATGCGGAATCTATCGAGATTTCACTGCATTACAACAAGCTGAGTTTGCGCGATCCAGTCCTGGAAAACGTCATCCGCATCATCCGTCAGGCCTTCTGACAGGTTTAGCCAGCACAAGTCCCTGCAACCCGCAGGGCAAAAGGCACAAAACAACAACTATTTTACAAATTGGCGATCTGGCAGGCTGCTTTAACGACCGTTTCAATGATATACTGCCTGTCGTTCGTTCAAAAATAGTTGATAAATACAACATTCCCTTGAATTGAAACGCTTTCCTTCGATATTCGCAACTGGAACACGCACGCTATGAGTAAACCCATTGTGATGGAACGCGGTGTTAAATACCGCGATGCCGATAAAATGGCCCTTATCCCGGTTAAAAACGTGGCTACAGAGCGCGAGGCGCTGTTAAGAAAACCGGAATGGATGAAAATCAAACTTCCGGCCGACTCTTCGCGTATCCAGGGGATCAAAGCGGCGATGCGCAAGAATGGTCTTCACTCCGTGTGTGAAGAAGCCTCTTGTCCGAACCTTGCTGAATGTTTCAATCACGGTACCGCGACGTTTATGATTCTGGGTGCTATCTGTACCCGCCGCTGCCCGTTCTGCGATGTTGCTCATGGCCGTCCAGTCGCGCCTGATGCTAACGAACCCCAGAAACTGGCGCAGACCATCGCTGACATGGCGCTGCGTTATGTGGTTATCACATCCGTTGACCGTGACGACCTGCGTGATGGTGGTGCTCAGCACTTCGCCGACTGTATTACGGCCATTCGCGAGAAAAGCCCTAACATCAAAATCGAGACGCTGGTGCCTGACTTCCGCGGCCGTATGGACCGCGCGCTGGATATCCTGACCGCGACGCCGCCAGATGTGTTTAACCACAACCTGGAGAACGTGCCGCGTCTTTACCGTCAGGTCCGTCCGGGCGCTGACTATAACTGGTCCCTGAAACTGCTGGAGCGTTTCAAAGAAGCGCATCCGCATATTCCGACCAAGTCTGGTCTGATGGTGGGTCTGGGTGAAACCAATGATGAAATCATCGAGGTGATGCGCGATCTTCGCCGCCACGGTGTGACCATGCTTACCCTCGGACAGTATCTGCAGCCAAGCCGTCACCACCTGCCGGTACAGCGCTACGTGAGCCCGGACGAGTTCGATGAAATGAAAGCCGAAGCGATGGCGATGGGCTTCACCCACGCTGCCTGCGGCCCATTCGTTCGCTCCTCATACCATGCCGATATGCAGGCTAAAGGCGAAGAAGTTAAATAATGCTGTAATATTCATTTACAGTAATACAAAAAAACCGGCCTCATGAGCCGGTTTTTTTTCGCAAGCACTCAGGCGTTGCTGTCACTCTTTGTGAGAAAGCTTGTCTGCCGGGACGTCATCCTCGGCGCTTTTCTTCGCCGCTGCATCATCATCGTTCATCGCTTTCTTAAAGCCTTTGATGGCAGCCCCCAGGTCACCACCCAGCGTGCGTAACTTCTTGGTACCAAACAGCAGGACGACCAGTGCGGCAACCACCAGCAGTTTGGTAATACTAATCTCACCCATAGATACCTTCTTGACTTAAAACAGGCTGCATTCAGCGCCAAAACCTGACTGTATTAACGGTCATTTTGCGCGTGCACACAATAGCAATCTGTAACAAGGTGAATCAAGCATTGTTGAAAAAAACATCACAATAATTGCGGTGGCGCAAACCGACGATTGCGAAGAACGGGTAATTGCTGACGCGCAAGCGCAATTCTCTCTAAGTTTATCTCCGCCACCAGCACATGCGGGGCTTCAGCGGCGGCGGCGATCGTCACCCCCAGCGGATCAACCACCCTGCTTTGCCCGATGTTTTTCGTGCCACATTCCCCTGCGGCAACGACATAGCAGGTTGTATCCAGCGCGCGTGCCGCAAGCAGCGTTGCCCAGTGATGCTCTTTTAACGGCCCTTTGACCCACGCGGCAGGCAGTACCAGCACGTCAGCCCCCTGCAGCGCCAGATGGAGCGCCAGCTCGGGAAAACGCAGGTCATAGCAGGTCATCAGTCCGATCTTAAATCCGTCAATCTCCAGCAGCGGAGGGATATTGTCTCCGGGGTCAACGCGTCGCGACTCCTGGATGCTGAACGCATCATAGAGGTGAAGCTTGGCGTAATGTGCCACGATGGCCCCGTCACGAATCGCCACGAGTGTATTCACCGCGCGACCCGGCGTGGAAGGAACATGGATCGTTAAGATCGTCGTCATCGTATTGCCTGCGCTTTGGCCGAGTAATTGCTGTAAGAATTCGCCATCCAGCGGCTGCGCGGACTTCACGGATAAATCCGGGTCGTTATCATCTCTGGCCAGCAGCGCCTCAGGGAGAACCAACAGCGACGCGCCTTTCTGCCGGGCCTGCATCATCAGGTTGACGCATGTTCTCGCATTTTCACGCCAGTCAGGCGTGACCACAAATTGCCCTACCGCTACATACATATTTGTCCCCTCATCATAAACGGCGTTAAACTCGCTTCTCTTACACATCAAATAGCAGGTATTTAGCGTGTTACAACTACTTTTAGCCGTTTTTATTGGTGGGGGAACGGGTAGCGTTGCGCGATGGTTTCTGAGTATGCGGTTTAACCCCCTGCATCAGGCGATTCCTATGGGAACACTTGCCGCAAACCTGATTGGTGCCTTTATCATTGGTATGGGGCTGGCCTGGTTTAATCGAATGACGCACATCGACCCAATGTGGAAGGTATTGATTACCACCGGATTCTGCGGCGGTTTGACCACATTCTCAACCTTTTCTGCGGAGACGGTTTTTCTCTTTCAGGAAGGCCGTATCGGCTGGGCGCTGATGAATGTGGCGATCAATATGCTCGGCTCCTTTGCGATGACGGGGATCGCATTTTGGCTATTTTCTTCCGCAAGCGCGCATTAACAGCCGAACCGTTAATGTTGGCTTAATTTTTCTCTGTCACTCTGAATGTAATACTGAACGAGGGTGACAGAATGAAACAGAGTCTGATGAGCGCAGGAATGGTGTTGTTGAGCGTGCTGATCTTTGCCAGCTTCCTGAAAATGTATCTGCTTGGCTGATTCAAAACGAAAAAAACCCGCTCAGTGAGCGGGTTTTGAAATTCTTGCTGACGCGTCTGAATTACAGAGCGATTACGTTAGCAGCAGAAGGGCCTTTGGCACCGTTAGTGATTTCGAACTCTACACGCTGACCTTCAGCCAAAGTTTTGAAACCATTAGACTGGATTGCAGAGAAGTGTACGAACACGTCTTTGCTGCCATCTTCAGGAGTAATGAAACCGAATCCTTTGGACTCATTAAACCACTTAACGTTACCTTTAATCTTAGACATCAAAATTACCTTTACATTAAAAAACGACACAAATGCTGTGTCGGTTATCAGTACATCAATTGTGGGACCTTTTGTCCAGCGGATCTTTGATAAAAAGTGACTAAAGTCGCGTTAATTTTCACTGACAGATTTTTATCGCTTATGAATCAACGCCTGCGCGTTTTTTCACCAGCATGTAACGTTTTGTCAGTTAAAACTGAAAACGCATCCAGGCGAAGTAAACGTTACCGTTGTTGTACGTACCCGGGATGTAGGTCATCTGGAACGTTGCCGGGCCATAGCCAATAGAGGCCAAAGGCAGCAGCACCGGGATTGGAATGTATTTCCAGTTGTCACGTGCAGTAACCCCGGCGGTATAGCCCAAACCGACGTGGAAGTTCTCGTCCGCTAGCGGGCGCCAGGTTTTTTCCCAGCCATACCCACCAATCGGCTCCCATTTATTAAACGAGTCTTTGAAGGCCATCAGATAGATGCCATGCCAGTTTCCCTTTTCATCCCAGCGCGACTGGCCAAAACCCGCGCCCCACGGACGCTCGTTGTATTTATCGGTTTTCTCTTTGTCATAAGCAAAACGCGCATGCCACGTTATTGCCGGGACATAGAGATCATAATGTTCAGGTGCCGTCCATGTCTGGGAAACATTATCCGTAAAGGTTGAGAACCAGCCTTTATCCGTCGCGTTGCTTTCTGCCTGTGCAACAGAAGAAAACGTTAACTGCCCAAAAATAAACAACAAAATAGAGAAAAATGTATTACGTACAATCACAATGCAATTACCATTCTTAGTATTCGAGGCAAAGTTTACCATAAAGTAGTTGAATCAAAGCTTAACGACATCAGCGTTATTCCTAATTATTCGGGCTCTTTCCGGGAATATTCTTAAAGAAAGCGAGAGATACGTGCAAATAAGCCCACAAGGGGTGTGACTTTACCCATTTAATGTTCTGAATCAGTGACATGTAAAACCACACAAAACATTAACAATTTGTTATCATTATTAGGACATGTTGCGCTATTTCTGACGGTCAAGACCCTCATGACATAAATGTATGGGCCATGGCAAAAAGACGGTTGTTCTGTTCTTTAGTCGTCTGTTTATTGATTTTAATCAGCAAGAACAGGCCAATTATTCGGCACATTTTCATCCTTCTTTTTTTTGATTTTTTGTGCTCCATTGCAGCAGAGATACAGGGGAAATCATGCTTACGTTATTCGAACTCCTTATTGGAGTCGTCGTCATTGTCGGCGTCGCACGCTACATCATTAAAGGCTACTCGGCCACAGGCGTATTATTTGTCGGCGGTCTAACGCTGCTGATTATCAGCGCAATAATGGGGCACCAGGTGTTACCTGCCAGCGCGACCAGCACCGGTTACACGGCTACAGATATTGTTGAATACATTAAAATATTGCTCATGAGCCGCGGCGGCGATCTGGGCATGATGATCATGATGCTGTGCGGTTTTGCAGCCTACATGACCCATATTGGCGCCAACGACATGGTCGTTAAGCTTGCCTCTAAACCCCTGCAATACATCAACTCGCCGTATCTGCTAATGGTCGCCGCCTATTTCCTCGCCTGCCTGATGTCACTGGCCGTTTCGTCGGCTACCGGGCTTGGCGTACTGCTCATGGCGACGCTGTTCCCGGTCATGGTGAACGTCGGTATCAGCCGTGGCGCGGCCGCGGCAATTTGCGCGTCTCCGGCAGCGATTATTCTCTCCCCGACCTCCGGCGACGTTGTGCTGGCGGCAAAGGCAGCGGAGATGTCACTCATCGACTTCGCCTTTAAAACCACGTTACCGATCTCGATTGTTGCCATCGTGGGCATGGGGATCGCGCATTTCTTCTGGCAGCGCTATCTCGATAAGAAAGAAAACATCAGCCATGAAATGATGGACGTGAGTGAAATCACCACGACCGCTCCCGCGTTCTATGCCATTCTGCCGTTCACCCCGATCGTCGGAGTGCTGATTTTTGACGGAAAATGGGGTCCACAGCTGCACATCATCACCATTCTGGTTATCTGCATGCTGCTGGCCGCCGTGCTGGAGTTTGTGCGCGGTTTTAACACGCAAAAAGTCTTCTCGGGTCTGGAAGTTGCGTATCGCGGTATGGCGGATGCCTTCGCTGGCGTGGTTATCCTGCTGGTTGCAGCGGGCGTTTTTGCCCAGGGTCTGAGCACGATCGGCTTTATCCAGAGCCTGATTTCTATCGCCACCTCGTTCGGCTCGGCCAGTATTATCCTGATGCTGGTTCTGGTGGTGCTCACCATGCTGGCGGCAATGACCACCGGTTCCGGTAATGCACCTTTCTACGCTTTCGTTGAGATGATCCCGAAACTGGCTCACTCCTCCGGTATTAACCCGGCCTACCTTTCCATTCCCATGCTGCAGGCGTCAAACCTGGGCCGTACCATTTCGCCGGTGTCGGGTGTGGTCGTCGCCGTTGCCGGGATGGCGAAAATCTCGCCATTCGAAGTCGTCAAACGCACCTCAGTGCCCGTTATAGTTGGTCTGATTATCGTGATTATCGCCACGGAAGTGCTGGTACCCGGCGCAGCCTAAGCTAAATTAGGGATATCCAAAAAGCGCCTGCGGGCGCTTTTTGTGCTTTAATAACTTCCAGAAATTAATCGTGCTCATTCGATCAGGAAATCATATGTTCAGGAAGGATATCGTCATCCCGTCTGGCGCAATCGCGCTTGCTCTCTGTCTCTTCTCCGCACAGGCGGAACCGCTGAAGGCAACACAGTATGGCGATTTCGATCGCTATGTGCTGGCTCTGTCCTGGCAAACCGGGTTTTGCCAGAGCATGGTCGAGCGCAACCGCAATGAACCTGACGAATGTCGCCTGCAAAAAGAGCGCGATAATAAAGCCGATTTTCTGACCGTCCACGGGCTATGGCCCGGCCTGCCAAAATCCATTGCCGCTCGCGGCGTGGATGAACGTCGGTGGATGCGTTTTGGCTGCGCCACGCGTCCCATTCCGAACATGCCGGAAGTCAAGGCCAGCCGCAAATGCGATGCCGCCGAAACCGGACTGTCGCTTTCCGCAGCCGCAAAGCTCAACGACGTCATGCCGGGTGCGGGCGGTAATTCCTGCCTGGAACGTTACGAATACGCCAAACATGGCGTCTGCTTTGGTTTCGATCCGGATGCCTATTTCGGCACGATGGTGCGGATGAATCAGGAAGTTAAAAACAGCGCGGTCGGTAAATTCCTCGCCGATAATTACGGGAAAACCGTCAATCGCAGCGACTTTGACAGTGCCGTTGCCAAAAGCTGGGGAAAAGAAAACATCAAAGCGATCAAGCTGACCTGCAACGGCAATCCGGCGTATCTGACCGAGATGCAGGTTTCGCTGAAGGCGGACACCATTAACAACCCGCTTTCTGCGGCGTCATTTGCCCCGCAGCCACATCCGGGTAACTGCGGAAAACAGTTCGTGATTGATAAAGCCGGCTACTGATCCGCGCCCGGGCGCACCATATCAAACCGGTTTTCATCACTGATGCCATAATACGCCGTCGGCCCTCCCGCACGCAGGATGGGCTGCGCTTTCGCCGTCTGGTAAATCCCCTCTTCCAGCAGCGTTTCGGCAATATGGATACCGACCACCTCCCCCAGCACCAGCCAGGTATCGACCGGTGTGCCGTCAGCACCGGTAAGCTGAATGCACTGCGACAGGCGGCACTCAAAGTTCACCGGGCTTTCTGCGACGCGGGGCGCGTTAACCAGCTGGCTCGCCGCTGGCGTAAGTCCGGCAAAGCTGAATTCATCCCGATCGTGCGGAAGCATCGCAGAGGTTTGGTTCATCGCTTGCGCGAGATCGCGCGTCGCAAGGTTCCAGACAAATTCCTTTGTTTCGGTAATATTACGCACGCTGTCCTTCCAGCCGTTGCTGGAAAAGCCGATGATCGGCGGGCGATAGTTAAAGCAGTTAAAGAAGCTATACGGTGCGAGGTTGAGCTGACCGGCCTTGTCGCATGAGGAGATCCAGCCGATCGGACGTGGACCAATAATGGCGTTCAGCGGATCGTGCGGCAGGCCGTGCCCCTGAGACGGTTGGTAGAAGTACATAGTTCTCTCTCGTTGGTGGGCTGACGCGAATAGCGCTTCGCGCAAAGCCCGGGTTCAGGACACTCAGCGTAACGTATTCCGCCCGGAATGAAGACTGAATAAATTTCAGCGAAAATTCATATGGACCATGAATGTGACCTTCATCACTTCAAACTTGCGCGCTCAGCCAGTATCATCGGGAGAGTTAAACCCTCGCTGCCAGACGGCGAGGGTTTTCTTTTGGATTGGTTTCTGCGTTACGCGCAGCATTAACGACATGGAGTAAAAATGTCCAGACCTACAATTATCATCAACGAGCTCGACGCAGAACGTATCGACAGGCTGCTGGAAAAAGCGGAGTTTGCCTCACTTCCCGTGGCCGACGCCCTGAATGAGGAGCTCGACCGGGCGCAGATGTGCACGCCTGAGACGATGCCGCATGACGTGGTCACCATGAACAGCCAGGTAAAATTCCGCAACCTGACCACCGGTGAAGAGCTGACCCGCACGCTGGTTTACCCGGCTCAGATGACCGACAGCAGCGCACAGCTTTCTGTTCTTGCGCCTGTGGGTGCCGCACTGCTGGGCCTGCGCACGGGCGATACCATCCACTGGGAATTGCCGGGCGGCGCCTCTGCACATCTTGAAGTGCTGGCGTTGCTCTACCAGCCAGAAGCCGCGGGCGATTACCTGCGTTAACCACTTCTGAACAAGCGCCCACCCGCTTTGCACAGAGGATGCAGCCGCATCCTCTTTCCGTAAATTCACCCCATTTTCTTATATCGCGCAAAAAGCCCTTAATCCACGCTTAATCTGTTTTGGTGCCGTGGGGACGGTCATGAGTGAGATACTGGTTATCACACTTATTTTTCTGATTATTGCGGCGATTATCGTCATGGCCGTGCTTTATCTTGAACGCCACAGCTAGGCGAGCACTTATGCAACCCCACCCGGGAAAGCGTTCACCAGGCCCTTAACTTTTTGCTCTGCGGCCTCGGGCGTTTCTGCGCCAGGGACCAGAATCACCTTCCGGCACTCCTCCTCCCGTTTTTCGAATACCTTATAGGCGCGTTCCGCATCGGCAAGGGGAAGATAATGGGTCACGATCTCTTCCGGGGTAAGCAGCCCTTTTTCGATCAGCGGCAGCAGCTCACCCAGCCAGGCATGGACGTGCGTCTGGCCCATCTTAAACGTCAGACCCTTATCAAAGGCATCGCCAAACAGGAAGCCATGAATAAACCCGGCGTACACGCCGGGTACGCTAACCACGCCACCGCGTCGAACGGCAGCAATGCACTGCCGCAGCGCTTTGCCGCTGCTGCCTTCAATTTTAAGATTGCTGAGGATCGTTTCCGTGGTGCTGCCTTTCGCTTCGAACCCAACCGCATCAATCACGGCATCAACGCCGCGCTGGCCAGCGGTCTGCTCGATGATTTTTTCCGCTGCGTCGTTATCATCATCAAAGTTGATGGGGATTGCGCCGTAACGCGCCTCGGCAAATCGCAAACGGTACGGGTGGTGATCGATAACAAAGATCTGCTCAGCGCCTAGCAACCGCGCGCAGGCAATAGTCAGGAGCCCCACCGGCCCGGCGCCGAAAACCGCAACGCTTGAGCCTTTTTCAATCTGCGCATTTTTTGCCGCCTGCCAGGCCGTGGGCAAAATATCTGACAAGAACAGCGCCTTATCATCGGAGAGGAGTTGCGGGACCTTAAACGGCCCGACGTTGCCTTTTGGCACGCGGACATATTCCGCCTGTCCCCCCGGCACGCCGCCGTAGAGATGGCTGTAGCCAAACAGCGCGGCCGGCGCGGGGATTTGCTTTTTGTTCAGCGCGGCGCCCTGCCCGGCATTGGTATTCTCACAGGCCGCGTATTGCTGCAACCGACAGAAGAAACAGTCCCCACAGGCAATGACAAAGGGGATCACCACGCGATCGCCTTTTTGCAAATTTTTCACCTCTGCGCCGCACTCGACGATTTCCCCCATAAACTCATGGCCAAAAATGTCGCCGTGCTGCACCTTCGGGATCTTTCCGCGATAGAGATGCAAATCGGAGCCGCAGATAGCCGTGGCCGTGACGCGCAGAATGATATCGTCGGGCTGTTCGATAATGGGATCGGGGACATTCTCGACGCGAACATGGTGCGGACCGTGATACGTAAGTGCTTTCATGCGACCTCCGAAAGGTTCCAGGTAAGTGTATAAGGGTAGCTACCCCTGAAGGTCTGCCCCGGAATACGGGCCTTTTGAGATTTATCCTGGCAACTTAAGAAAACTGACGGGGCGCTTACAGAAACCATATCTATTTTATGGTTGAATGAGTTCAGCGTTTATAAACAAGGAGAAACGGGTATGTATCAGAGAATCATTATGCCGGTAGATGTTTTTGAGATGGAGCTGAGCGACAAGGCCGTACGCCATGCGGAGTTCCTGGCGCAGCAGGACGGTGTTATCCATCTTTTACACGTACTGCCGGGTTCCGCCAGCCTGAGCCTGCACCGCTTTGCCGCCGACGTGCGTCGCTTCGAGGAGCATTTGCAGCATGAAGCGGAAACTCGCCTGCAAACCATGGTCAGCCACTTCAGCATCGACCCTTCGCGCATCAAAACGCACGTCAGATTCGGCAGCGTTCGCGATGCGGTAAACGAACTGGCGAACGAGCTGAAAGCAGACGTGGTGGTCATCGGTTCGCGCAACCCTTCCATTACCACGCATCTGCTGGGCTCTAACGCCTCCAGCGTGATCCGCCACACCCACATACCGGTGATGGTCGTAAGATAAAAAAAGAGGCCACCTTTCGGTGGCCTCTCGCTATTGCAGGTGTAGCCTTACTTTCTTCTGTTATGCGGTTTTGGTGCGAATCAGGTAGTCAAAGGAACTCAGAGACGCCTTCGCCCCTTCGCCCGTGGCGATAATGATCTGTTTGTACGGCACGGTGGTGCAGTCGCCCGCCGCAAACACGCCTTTCACGCTGGTTTCACATTTCGCATCGATGATGATTTCGCCCATGCGGTTGCGCTCAATCGCGCCTTCCAGCCAGGTGGTATTTGGCAGCAGACCAATCTGCACGAAGATCCCTGACAGCTGAACGCTGTGCACGTCGCCGCTCACGCGGTCGCGGTATTCCAGGCCGGTCACTTTGCTGCCGTCGCCCTTCACTTCCGTGGTCTGCGCGTTCAGTACGATGTCGACGTTTTTCAGGCTGCGAACTTTATCCTGCAGAACCTGGTCGGCCTTCATCTCTGGAGCGAACTCCAGAAGGGTAACGTGCTCAACAATCCCCGCCAGGTCGATAGCCGCTTCCACGCCGGAGTTACCGCCGCCGATCACCGCCACGCGTTTACCTTTAAACAGCGGGCCGTCGCAGTGCGGACAGTAGGTCACGCCTTTGGTACGGTACTGATCTTCGCCCGGAACGTTCATGTTGCGCCATTTCGCGCCGGTGGCAATGATAATGCTGCGCGCTTTCAGCACCGCGCCGGACGCGGTTTCAATCTGGTGTAAACCACCCTCGACCGCTGCCGGAACCAGCTTGCTGGCGCTCTGGCTGTCAATCACGTCCACGTCGTAGTCGCTGACGTGCGCCTTCAGCGCCCCGGCCAGCTTCTGGCCTTCGGTCTTCGGCACGGAAATGTAGTTTTCGATGTCCACGGTATCGAGCACCTGGCCGCCAAAGCGTTCACCCATCAGGCCGGTACGAATACCTTTACGCGCGGAGTACACCGCTGCCGCCGCGCCCGCAGGGCCGGAACCGACGATAAGCACGTCGTAAGCATCGCGTTTGTTCAGCTCTTCCGCCGCACGTTTTTCAGCACCGGTATCCACTTTGGCAACGATCTCAGTCAGCGTCATGCGGCCCTGGCCGAACTCTTTGCCGTTCATATAGACCGCCGGAACGCCCATCACGTTGCGATCGGTGATTTCATTCTGGAAGGTACCGCCGTCAATCGCCGTGTGCTTGATGCGCGGGTTCAGAACCGACATCAGGTTCAGCGCCTGCACCACGTCCGGGCAGTTGTGGCAGGAGAGCGAGTAATAGGTTTCAAATTCGAAATCACCGTCGATATCGCGGATCTGCTCCAGCAGCGCCTGCGCTTCTTTTGACGGATGACCACCGGTCCACAGCAGCGCCAGCACCAGTGAGGTAAATTCGTGACCCAGCGGCGAGCCGGCAAAGCGCGGTCCCTGGTCGGATCCTGGGTTGGTAATCAGGAAAGAGGGCTTACGGACCGGCAGCGCGTTGTCTTCTTTGAAGGTCACTTTCGGCGACAGCTCGGCGATCTCCGCCAGCAGTTCCTTGATCTCTGCCGATTTGGCGCTGTCGTCCAGCGTGGCAATCAGCTCAACGGGTTTGGTCAGTTTCTCAAGGTAGGCCCTGAGCTGGGTTTTCATGTTAGTGTCGAGCATTGTTCTTCCCTCTCTTAAGACGTCATCATGCAAGCTGCCTTGTACGGGCGGCCTGAATGCAACTTGCATCATGGTGCTGGAATGAAATGGGCGCGGGTGCGCCCATTGATTGCCGAATGGGCAAAACTTAGATTTTACCAACCAGATCTAAGGATGGAGCCAGCGTCGCTTCGCCTTCTTTCCATTTCGCCGGGCACACTTCGCCTGGGTGAGAAGCCACGTACTGAGCGGCTTTCACTTTACGCAGCAGGTCAGAAGCATCACGGCCGATACCTTCAGCGGTAACTTCGATAGCCTGGATAATGCCCTGCGGGTCAACAACGAAGGTGGCGCGGTCAGCCAGGCCTTCATCTTCACGCATATTGTCGAAGTTACGGGTCAGGGCGCCAGTCGGGTCGCCGATCATCGCGTATTTGATTTTCGCGATGGTTTCGGAGCTGCTGTGCCATGCTTTGTGGGTGAAGTGGGTATCGGTAGAGACGGAGTAAACGTCTACGCCCAGCTTCTGCAGTTCATCGTAATGGTCTGCAACGTCACCCAGTTCAGTCGGGCAAACGAAGGTAAAGTCAGCCGGATAGAAGAAGAAGACGCTCCAGCGGCCTTCGGTATCTTTCTCGGTAACTTCGATGAACTCACCGTTTTTGAACGCCTGGTTTTTGAAAGGTTTAATTTTGGTGTTAATCAAAGACATCTGTACTTCCTCCGTGTTTTCGTTGAGATGTAAGATAACCAACTTTATTCATCGGGGCTAATGCGTATGCTTTATCAAATCAATCAGCCAAACCTTACAACGTCGACAAGACAACAAGGTGAACCTTTTACAGGAAAGCCTGAAAGTAAAAAGGCCGCCTCAACGGGCGGCCCTGATACCTGAATTCCCCGCAGGTACATTCAGTGCCAGCCGAAACTGGCGTTGCGTTGCGCTCTACAACCCTTTATATCAAGGCGGTAACAGCCGTTTGATTACAACACCCGCGCAGGGATTGAGCAATCCATAAGAGAGGCATTCCTGCCTATGGCTGTGATAGGTTGTGTCGAACATCATTCCGGTGCGTTATAAATTTATTTTTATTATAAAACTATCGCAATATATAAATGACAGTTGTCATTTAAAATCATTGCTCCCTTTCCTAAGATAAAATTGTCTTAATCGCTTTTGAAGTGCTATTTCAATAATCTGCCACCGTGATATATTAAGATGATTTTAATTTAAAACTAAGAGAGCTAACCTATAGAGTTATAAATGGTTAGCCTTAAACTATTGTTATCAGTTATATGATAACCACAGCAAACGCAGTACCCTCAGGACGAAACATGGCAAACCTGTATGACCTTAAAAAATTCGATCTTAATCTGTTAGTCATTTTCGAGTGCATTTATCAGCACCTTAGTATCAGTAAAGCCGCCGAGACGCTGTATATCACACCCTCAGCCGTGAGCCAGTCACTGCAGCGTCTGAGAGGACAACTCAACGATCCTCTGTTTATCCGTTCCGGTAAAGGGATCACGCCCACGACCGTCGGCGTCAATTTGCATCATCATCTGGAACAGAACCTGAACCAGCTGGAGCAGACTATCAATATCATGCACAGCAGCGGATTGAAGAAGAACTTTGTCATTTATTGCCCGCATTTTATGAGTACGAAAGCAACGCTTGACCCTATAAAACTGCTGATGGAAAACCATAACTATTCAATTGAATTACATGACGTTTTTCTTTCGTCTGATTCTGCAGAAGATCTCTTAGCCTACAGAAGAGCCGACCTGATATTTAATGAGATGGTCACTCCCTCCTTCCCGGTACTATGCTGAGGACAGGCTTTCATTCGGAGAACTATCATGGAAAA
>NZ_JASEYI010000003.1:213291-377569 GCF_035064085.1 Enterobacter sp. R-1.6.2 | reverse complement strand
GGTAAAACTGGACATATCAGGTATCTGTCCGGTACCTGTTCCGACATTCTTCGTTGCCGCTGTTCCCAAACCAAGGTTTGTGAGAGCAGTAGAAATCGCCGCTGCACCATCTGATTTGATATCGGCAAATGGGTTTGCACGGCTCAGTGTCAGTTTTTGAATGGCTTTTAAAACCTGAGTCATATCGTTAATGTCGAGCGCCAATCCTGCTGACTCTACGATATGCGCTAATTCTTCCTGCATGGCGTTAAACGCTGCAGCCCGCAGCCTCGTTGCGGCAATACCACCAGCAACACTTCCATCAGTATATTTGCCATCCTGCGTTGCAGTGGCTTCGACTTGCCCGATTCGGAGCATAGTTAATCCTCACTTAGTGTTAAGCGATAAAATCAGAGGGGGAAATATCAGTTATGAATAATTGAAAATGATGTTCAGATGGGATGGGGCAATTTTGTTGATTGAACACTCCAGTTGTTTATTGCCCCACGATGCGAGCGGATCGCCGCAGTAGGACGCGCCAGCAAGCGAATACTTGATTGTTGTTTGTGGCGCATTTATCCGCCAGGTAAATGGCCACTCGTCACCGTTAAGCGCATCACCGCATACTGACATGCCACTCATAGCGGGGCGGAACTGTGTGATAGTGATGGTATAACCAAGAGCTGCGGCCACCCGGATGTAGTAATCGCGGTTCAGACCGCCGGTGCTGATTAACTTTGCTACCACGGCGCGCTGGCGATCGCTGACGCCACCGGACTCACCAATCGCGCAATCATCTGGCAGCCCCAGAGAGCTTTCCCATTCTGGCAACATTACCGTCGCTGTAGGCGGAAAAGCGCCAGTAATCAGGCTTTGCGCATCGCTGTCAGAACGCTGAAACGAGCTACCCAGTGCCCGTAATACCGCAGCCTGTACCGTTCTTTGCGACCGGGGCCACGCCCTGCCCGTCGGTAGCAGCGCACCAAGCGCACCGGCATAATCATTTTTTGAAAAGAGGCTCATACAAAATTCACCCCGCCAAGCACCGGAATTTCGCCAACAGCAAAGGTGATATTGGTCGTCGGAGAGTTAAGAATATAGCCCGTCGTGCCGCTAACACCGCCGATACTCCCGTTAATATCAGAGAGGTAAACTTTCCCGGAACCATCAGGGTTAGCTTCATCAAAAAACAGCGCCGTCAGCGCGTCTTTTATCCCCTGAACTGTGGTGCTGTCGGCATTTTTGATCCCAGAGATTTCAATATTGATGACTTTCTTGATCGGGGAACATACGAAAACAATGGCAGTGTCTGTCTGCTGCGGATAGATGTGGTCGGCGACAGCGAGCTGGTCTCCGGATGCTTTAACAGCCCCCCAGTCCTCAAGTTGGGATATTCCGTCGGTACCGACCGGAAACCCACCATTGTCATTCCGATCACACATGATATACACGCCAACGGTCCCGGCCCCGTTCAGACGCCGCTTTACCCACGCGCGGGTGACGCCCGAAACCTCAAGCGCCCATTTTTTATAATCGGCGTCGCTTCCACCCTGAGGCGGATTCTGCCATGCCAGCAAGCCACGACTGCGAAAGTCCTCTTCCGTTTCAATATCGGCTCCGCCGGTCGCAGCGGACAGTAACGTTACCTGTGGATCCACGCCAGCAATATTCGCGTCCAGGGTCATTATGGTCCCGGCATCAGCGTTACCGCGCGCGCCTCCCCCCGTTACATCACTGGTAATATCCGGCAGTATGGCCGTCACCGCGACGATACCAAATCCATCTGCCTGAATTTTAAGATCTGCATCCGTCCGGTACTGGTATCCGTCCCCGCGGTTTATGATCGATCCAGCAGGGATAATACTGTCAACACTGCCACTAGCCTGTACCGCAGGCGACTTCGCCGCTGCAGCTGGTTTTCTGAATACCTGCTTAAGGGCCATCCACCCGGCGAGATACTCATCGGTAGAGGTAAACGGGTTTGTCTGCAGGGCAATATAGTCAAGGTAGGCGTAATGCAGATGCCCCATCCCCGCATCCATGTCAGCCAGCACCTTTAGGTTCGCGAAGCGCAGGAGCGCACCAACATCCTCAAGCTCCGCCTGCATAAATTTCCGGTTTCCGTCGCGGAGTTCGCTCAGCGTCGGTCGTTTAAACGGCATATTAACGTTGCTCCCATATCCAGTAAAACCTGAATTCCTGCCAGTCCTTCCCCGGTGCCTGATAGCGGATAATGAGATTGAGCCGGTCAGGCAGGACGATCCTGGCAACAGGAATAACCTCGCTGACAACGCCATCAACCTTTAACCAGTTGAGCGCTTCACTCGAGTATTCCTCCGCTTTTTTTGCTACATCCGGGGTCAGTTTTTTCCGCCGTAGCAGCCACAGCCGGGATCCCAGTTGGGATTCCTCCCCGGAATCCCCCCACCAGCCGCGGCGATCGCTATCCTCATAATCATCGTCAGCGCGCGCCAGCCTGTCAGTAAACAGGCTGTCCAGTATTGCAGTCTGTAAATCGTTCCCCGTGGTGAGTTCGCCCAGCCCTTTCTGCCAGTCAGCAAACATCTCATCCACATTCCAGAATGAAGCGATGTCACTCATGTCACCTGATCCTCTGTTTTTTGGCTGCGGATATTGTCATTGCCACTCTGGGCATTTTTAACCACATGATCATGGTCATTATGTGCATCCCGCAGCTCTTTCAGTGTTCGGGTATTGGTTTCACAGTTATCAACAATGTCACCCGTGCACCTCAGGATCGGGGTATTTGCAAGAATCCCCTGGCTGGCATTGATGGTCACGTTAGTGGCGTTATTGACCTCAACATTCTGGCCCTTTGCATCCAGGAAGATCCCCTTCTCCGTCAGGAGAATATTAAGACCCCACTGGTTATACATGACCGTTTCGCCCGCTTTCAGGCCTGTATGACGGAACCCCTGATGGTTGGAAGCAATTACCACCGCGCTGGAACGATCACCGCCAATAAAAGCCAGAACCACGTCAGTCCCTGATGGCAGACCGGATGAAAAGCCAAATTCTGCCATCCGCGGTGCGCTGGCCACCTCCAGCGGAGTCTGGTACTGGATTGACTGCACCACCCCACCATCTTTCATAGCCGTGATCCGGCCAATCCCCAGCATGCCGGCGATCCTTGTCGCTGCATGTTTAAATAGTTGCTTCATGTATTGAATCCCGCCAGGTTCTGGTAGAAGGCATATGGCTGAACGGCGAATGCTTCAGGCGGCATCAGCGTCATGCGTGCATGGGTGCCGTAGTCATCGCGCATATAGGTGACTTCTGCCAGTAGCAATTCAGTCTCCGGCAACCGTAAGGTGGGAAGATCAACGGGGATCAATGTGTTTGGTTCCCACAGTTTCCCGTCTTTATCCCGCCACGAATCGATGGTTACCGAGAGCTGTTTTGAACGTCCGTACCGCCGGTTCATTTCCCAGTCGATCGCACTTTGTGCCTGTTGAGTAGCCATCAGGGTACTTTCCACAATCGATATATGTTTCCGGTACCGCATGCGGGCGGCCTCCGGATCTCTCGCCGTCGCCAGAGTCACAGCGTCATAGGCCGTATCAGGCGAATACCCTGCAATTGGAGAAACGCTCATTGATACACCGACATAGTCTGAAAACCTGTCTGCCATCGATTTGCGGTAGTACGCCTGTTCGACATTTACCCCTTCGGCTATTCCGCTCGCTGCACGGCGTGTTCCCACCCGAGTCAGTAACAGGTTTCCATCGGGCTGATCGTAGTAAAGCAGAGCTGACCATCTGGCCACCCGATCGATGACTTCTTGCGGAGACTCACCCCAGTTCAGAGTGAATTTGGGTACCTTCACAAGTTCATCAACATCCGTGGTTACGGTGATGCCGTAGTAGGATGCCAGGCGAGAAGCAATTTCAAGCGCATTACTGGCATTAATGACGTTGTTAGGCCACTCAGCTGAGCAATCCACCAAGTCCTGACATTTGCTCCTGCCCGTGGCGCGGACCTCATGGCGGGAGCGCGATAGTGCGGGTTCCCAGTCATCAACATATCCCGTCAGTGTCAGATCATCTCCGATACGAACTTCACAGGACATTCCCTCTTCAACGAGTTGACGATCTTCGTTGCCAGGGAAGTAATCCATTAGCCCAAGATCGAAATCAGATGGAAAACGCTCAATACCCCGCGTTACCCGGACAGAATCCCACCCATCGATGATTTTGCCGTCGACCGTCAAAGAAACAACATCCAGATCGCTGTCTGCATTCATTGCCTCAGTACCTTCATGGTTGTCGGCATAAACGCCGGATGCGGTACGCGCGCTTCCTGCACCAGTTCATCTGCACGGGTGGCATCCTGGTATAATCGGTTTGCCAGCGTCAGCGCCGGAAGCGGCTGAGCGGTAGTAACCTGCAGAAGCTCGCTCAGACCAGAAGCACGCTCACTCATCGTAGAAAGGAATGCCGATCTGACGGCGAGAAGCGCGTTATACATATCATCGTCAGCGCGGTCTCCAGCCAGAACCAGCGCCGTATCAAGTTGCACAGAAACTCGTTGAGTTAACTCTTCTGCCTCGTCTGTACTGGCAGGTCTGGAGTCCGCAGCGGCACTGGTCATGGCACCAGTACATAGCACAACAATCAGCGTGTTCATGGTCGCCGAAATCGCTTTGCTGCTGTCGGACTGCTGGTACTCCGTGCTGATTGAATTAGCCAGTTTTTCCAGCGCAGTGATTCGGTCATTAACGCTGCCGGCGCTGTTAAGAATTGCGTTTACCACGTCGGCGACGCCCTGGACAAACTCATCAGGCGTGTTGGAGCGGCTAAGCTGGCTCGACATGTCGGTAACATTTTTCCGGTCCATTACCGACTGGGCTGTTACCTTGTCAGCCAGTGCTCTCTCATCATCCACATCAGCAACTGACGATTTGCCAGCAACAGCAGAGGAACTACCGCCCACAGAGCCTTTACTGTAACGTCCGTACCGGGTATTCCCGAACGTGGACTTCAGGACATTACTGAGATTCGTTACCTGGCTGATGGTATTGTTGACCATGTTAGTCCAGAACGTGACCGTGCCTCTGATGGTGTTTATAGCCTGTGTGACACCGCGGATTTCACTTTTAACCCTGGCAATCGTACTCAGCACAGCAGTGCTTACCAGTTTCAGATAGTTTGTTTTCACCGTAGCGCCTGCAACGGTACTGCCCGTGACGGCAAACACTTTAAGCCCTGATTCAATTGCCATCAGAGTAAATTCAAATACTCGCCCGTTCTCCATCGACCCGGAAATACGCAAACCATTTTCAGGGATGGAAACCGTTAATTCGCCCAGTGTCGGATGGACAAGCGTACCGCTACCTTTTTGTTCACAGGCTTCAATCAGTGACTGGCGCTGTGTGATTGCATCGCCGCCGCCGTAAACCTGGCTGTTCTGGATCAAGAAACCGCGAATAACAAATCGCCGTGTTGCCCGCCCGATATCCTCTATCCAGGCTGTATCACGGTAGGGATATTCATGTACCGCCTGGCGTCGACCGTGGCTACCTTCCTCAGCAACAATTGCAAATGGCACGCCTCTGAATGAGCTGGGCCGTAACTGCCCCTGCCAGTCATCGCTGGCATCTCCCCCCAAAAGAGAAGTTATTGCATCCTGAATAATTGACGGCATCGCGCCTCCAGAAAGAATAAGCCCGCGTATAAACGCGGGCTTATATTGAAATTTAATATTGTCGTTTAGGTTAGAGGTTATCAGTACACAACTTATTCGCTATTGCATAAGCTTGTTTGAAACCGTTTAATGAAAAATACATATTAGATGAACCTTTCACTCTTTTGTCACCACTAGAAGGGATCCAGACAGCAAGATTCCCATTACCTGGCGAACTCATTAGTTTCTGAACTGTTAACTGTTGGAATTTGAAAAATGCAAATTGATCATTTTTTTGCATACTCGTGTCGACCACCTCCACATCCTCTTTCCCTCCAGGGATTTTGAATGCCATAGGGACCTTGCCTCCATCAAGAGCATCATTATACCCCCCCATAAACATAACTATTTCAGCGGTTGTAGGCTTACAACTCTGTGGAGGCGTAAAATAAAAGCTAAGATATGTTTCTTTGAGGTTTTTATTTATGGCCTCTGTCGCCATCTTATAAACAAGCTGTTTGTCAGCAGCGAACTCAACAACAACCCAATCACCAGCCTGATAAGATTTAACTGCCTTATTGCTAAAATCATCCGAGTATGAGCGGAAAGGCAATGAACAAAATAACAGAGTAAAAATAAAAACAGAGAGCTTTGACATATATAACCCATCCAATATGAAATATTATCGTGCTCTATAATACCGCCTTAGTACGGCATTGGAAGCGTTATCCTCCCGCCGTTCTGTGTACTGTATTCTTTTCTGCCCCCCTTACTGTCAACCATGGTGATTTCAAGCTTCAGCTTTTGATCTTCGACAGCGCTTTTAAATGAGCTGGTGAGTTTATCGGCCAAAGCCTGATTTTGTTCTGTGCCAGGCTGTGGGGGCTGGATAATTCCCGTACCAGTCGACTTACTTTTAACCTCGCCATCAGGAGAAGCCGATTCTTCACCAGGTTGAACTGGAAGGTTAATACCCATAGCTGTTGATTGCTCATTAGCATGATTTTCAGGGATAGCATCGCGGGTCAGAGGTTCTTCATTAATGATTTTCTGATAGTGCCCAAGAACCGCCCCAGGATAAGCCCGGTTCTGCGGCCCCCAGCGACTTGTATCATAACCCCCGTTGTAATAACGAAGCGCCAGCGGGATATTACCACCAGAACTTTTCAGATTTTCGGCCATGATTTTTGCCCCGGCCATAATATTCTGCCGAGGGTCAGTCCAGTCTGTTACGCCGGTCGAACGGAAATTGGACGGCATAATTTGCATCAATCCTTTCGCACCAGCACTACTGATAGCATTGGGATTTCCACCAGATTCCTGAGTCATAATGGCTTTCAGTAGACGGGGATCAACACCGTATTGCTGTCCAGCTTCATTCAGCAAGTCATCGTACTGGCCATTCTGGCGGTAAGGCACATATTTGCTTCCGGCAGCACGTGGGCCCGTTACTGCAGCCATATCATTCTGCAATTGAATCGCAGAATCGGTCGCGCGGTAATTTGCATCGTACCGCTTTCTTACAGCATCAGTCATGAAACCCGCGTCAACCTGCCCACGTTCACTGCGGGGTAAACTGTTATAAAGTTCCTTATCGTTCTGAATGCGCCGTAGTTTCTCAGCATCATTGCTGTTGATAAAACCGAGAGCATGAGACAGCCCAGTAAAATCACCATTAGTGAACAGATCGGTAACACCTTCAAGGCCGTCTTTGACTGAACCATCCGAGAGAATGGTCTTAAGTGCCTTGTTTTTTGAACGTTGCCACAGACCATCCCAGGATGCGCTGAGCTCATTCATCGTGCCGTTCACTTCACTCAATTGCTGATTCAGTGCCGGATCCACAGTCAGACCAAATTCATCCGATTTCGCCAGCAGCTTTTTCATGCGCTCACCGTCACGCATTAGCGCCAGCAATTCGGGCGTCAGCCCAAGTGCATCAGCGGCGGACTTCTGCTGTTCAGGTCGCAAGGTTGGAAAAATTTTTGCGATAGACTCCAGTGTTTTAAGGGTATTTACTGAACCATCGCTGTTTTTTTGGATTTGCGCACCAATTTGCGCCATCGCGGCCATAACCCCCTCGTTTTTACCGCTGGCAGCCTCATTGAATGCTTTGAAAATACCTTCTATTGATGCATTAGCGCTCTCGCTGTCTGCTCCAAGAATACGCATTGCCCCGGAAAGTCGGGTAAAATCGTCAACGCGCATTCCCGCATTTTTTGCCGAGACATCAAGATTATAGGCCTGACGGGATGCCTCCCGAAATCCATAAGCGACCTGTTTCAGTCCGTAGCCGGCAGCACCGGCTAACCCCAGCGCCCCCATCTTCCCCGTGAGCTCCCCCACCATTTTCAGTGGGGGAACCATATCGCCAATAAACTGCACGTTATCCCGCGCGCTCTTCGACATATTCTCGAGGCGAGAAATAAAACCGCTCAGTCCGTCAGCTGTTTCCTGACCGCCTAACTTGAGCCCTTCTTTAGTTTTATCTAGCTTCGGCTCCAGGTCACGGACAGCCTCATTAATGCGGTCTATAGCCTCGCTAACCTGGTCGCTGGCCACCAGCTCAAAATCAAAAGAATTACTCATCGTCTTCAGGTTTCCTAAGCTTGTTTATCCGGGATGCCTGCGCCACCCACCATTTCAGCCGGGCGCGGGTCATTCCCCACGCCCTGTCCTCAGACCAGCGGAAATAGAAGGTGACGTCAGCGGCCATTTCCTGCCAGGTTGTCAGGGCTTCCAGGTCAAAAAACTGAGCAGATACTCCTCACACTTACGGAAGTCGAGAAAATCCATCGGCTGCAGCACGCTTTCACGCGTACCGGAAACCAGCGCAATAAGCAGGCGCATCGCCGCGAGCGACGTTGACGCAGCCTGTTTCTCATAAAACTGCTCCGCCTGGCTTAGCGTTGGCGCTTTCAGCTCCAGTTGCGTATAGGTGGTCTTCTCCGCGGCATCATCCAGCGCTACGGTTAAGGGAATAATTTTGACGCGTTCAATCTCAGCCATCTTAGTTCTCCGTTACGTCGCGGCCTTCCCAGCGAACATCAAATACTGCATCTTCGCTTTCCACTTCCTGGACGTTGACCGTCCAGAGTGAACGCCCAATGATAGTTTTCCCGTTAGCCAACTCGGCGATCACGTTGACGTTCGTCTGCTGGTTAAAGCCCTGCACATTCGTTCCGCCACTGTCACGCAGTCGGGCAGAAATGTATGGCGCCACAGGTTTTTCCTTATATCCGTGCACACCATCCATCCCTGTCAGGGTGGAACGGTTTACGGTGGCAGCCTGGTATTTAAACGAGCCCTCCACCATTACCGTCACACCGTTAACAGTGACATAGGCGGTTCCCGCCAGGCGGTTAGTAGTATCACCTGCCATCGTTTAAGCTCCTGTTGATTCAGCCCGAGTGCGGAACTGATTGAGCAGCGCGAAAATGCGCAACTGGTTCATGAGGGTTCCCGGCCACAGCACATCGACGCGGTTCGGATTTTTGGCGTTCTGCTCGACGATGATGTTTTTTGCGAATGCCTCCGCATCCTGTGCATAACCGTTCCATACCAGAGTCTGGTACTCGGCAATCTGATCGGCCTTGATGATGTTTGGCGTGACGATCGCCGCGCCAGGTGCAAATCGGGTCCCGTCCGCAGCAAGCTTCATGCGGCCAAACTTGCTGGTCACCGCCGTTCGCAGGTAGCGGGTCACAAACATCAGGCTGAACAGCGTCTCCACTTCCAGATAACTATCATCTGCATCGCCATAGCTGTTTTTCTGATAGGTGGTGATCAGGTTTTCAATGCGCACCGTGCCATCGTCATCGACCGTAAATGTCGAAATGCCGCTGTACAGCAGATTGTTACGCTCGGTCAGCTCAAAGCGATCCTGCAGTTCTGGCGCAAGTATCCCCTGAACAGCGAGCGACTGTAGCGGGCGGCCAGGGTCATTACGCAGACTCACCGCCGCTGCGCCGGTGTAAGCTGCAGACCATGCCCAGGAAGGGGACGGCGATTTATTTACGCCCAGCAGGGTCTCATGCTGGTTATTGCGCAGCTCACCTTTGGTACCGAGCTGGGCGTAAGTCCCAGTGGTGGTACCAAAGGAATGGCCATAAAGCTGCTTGTCCCATGCCCAGCGACCGCCTGTATCTGACAGGAACTCCTTCATCACATTCAACGAGGTTGTATCGTCGTAAGGGTTGATGATGAAATCGAATGTCCGATCCTGCAGGTTAGCCAGCGCGCCGGTAATATCCGGAGCCCCGACTCCGTTAGACATAGCAGTAATCGTCAGTTCCAGGCCCGCAGGTGTCGACTCGCCTCCCGGTAAGCCGAGGAAGTTCAGGCGAATGTCGATCCCGTTACCCGTAGCACCAAGGTTCTTCGCGGTCAGGGTTACGGTATCGGTAGCCGCGCTGGCGGTTACAGGTAGCGTGGTTTTTGCGTTAATCGCCGCGGCCAGAGAGGTGGCGATCGCTGCCACCGTATCTGTTGCTACAACGGTCAACTGAATGCGTTCACCAGCAATATAAAGGGAGATCACTCCGGTTGCCGTCGGTGCGCTGCTCACTTTAATGGTGCCGGTTGCAGCCACCATGGAATCGGAGTCTTCCTCCAGCGGCAGGATCCAGACTTCGGCTGCGGTATCATTTTTTTGATACGCCGCCATCATGGCCTGCAGAATTCCCCCTTTTCCGGTCAGCTCACCGACGGTATCCGAAGAGGAAACTCGCTGCGGAATACCTGGGGGGGTTGAGCCGGTACTGAGCATCCCACCGATAAGCAGGGTGCGCTGCGTGGCAGTGGCGTTATTCGCCATTGAGTTATCAAACTCAACGAAGAAAAGCCCTACCCGCAGGTTATCGGGAACACGAGCGAAAGGTACGGTCATTCATTTTCTCCCGTTTTTTTAGGTAAGGATTGTTTCTCTGGCGCGCCCTCATCCTTTTTAGAGAGGATCACGTCCCCATCGCTCAGACGGCGACGCCAGAAAATATTGTCAGGTACTTCCGCACCCTCTTTAGGCAATGGGATGCCCTTGACAGGGCAGCGAACGCTGAGCCCGTTGTTCGGCTTAACAAACATGGATTACTCCTGAAGATTGAGGCTGATACCCGGTTTAACTGTGCCGTCTGGCATGTCGACCGCAATATCCATGCCCTCAAGGGAAACCGACTGGACAGGATAAAAATCTTCCGGCCCCTGGTAATGCTCTATGTCGATCTCGAAAAGAAGCTGCCCCATATGGGCCTCCCCTTCTGAATCAACATTGATGGTTGAACGAACTTCCGCGTATTTCTGAATATTCCGCGTCAGTTCGTAGCTGTTGATCACCGCGCGCTCCACCTGCTCGCGAAGGCTTTCAAGCGCCAGCTCTGCCCGCATGGATCCATCATCCACTGTATCGCCGTCATACTCCTGAACGCGCCCAGTGATCCTGACAGTGGTGAGGGTGGTAAAAGCAGGGGTATTACGCCCCTGTGATTTTTTCTGTTCAAAAGGCGTCTGAACCAACAACACAGGATACATATCTGGTGAAGTTGACCAGTCGCGTGGAGAGAATACGCGGTCGCCCGCGCTGGTTGTCCCGGTTAGTGCAGTGACAACCATTTGCCGTATCGCTGCTGAATTCATCGCGGTTTTACCACATTGAGGACAAGACGAGATCCGCCATGACTGTCGGGTTCGACGTTTGACACAACAAATAACTGATTGATGATGTGACCACCGACCGTCTTTATAAATACCCGGTCAGATACAGCAGGTTGCGATTTACCCAGCTTGCGAAATTCAGCATCGCGCACACCCAGCATCGGGCTGGAGGTGTTAATTTCTGAATCGCCATCAAGGTTTTCAGCAACCTGCGCATAACCACGGTCAAAAATCCCGTTAATTGTAAAAGGAGTACCGTTACGTGGACGGTACTCGTGCTCATCGCCAAAGACATCATGCAGCGGACTCAGAAGATGAGAATCCCAGTCCACGCCCATGTCATTACCCTGTCGTAACTGAAACTGATGGCTGAGAAGCAAGAACTCGCTTACGAAGCACATCAACATCAGCAATAACGCCGGACTGCAGAAGACGCTCAGCATCTTTGCCGGTTACAGGGATGCGCATATTTTCGCGGTACATCTCCCCGTCATGACGAATGCAATTCCCTTTCAACACCACATACTCCTGCGATTCAGTGTCTCCGGATTTTTCGTCACCACCATCGTCATCAACAGACGATTCGGCATCATCTGTTTTGCTCAAAGGCTGTTTTTCCTGGGTGTTATCGCCCGCATTCAGGTCGTCAACGCTCAGGCCGTCTTTGGCAGATCCTTCTGCATTCAGATCATCAGCCAGCCCGGTATTAGGTTGTTTTGCCATATCAGACCACCGTTGCGCAGAGGGATGCATTTACCCGGCTCGGAATAACCAGCGGGGAGGATTGCATCAGGATAAGACGCTGGGCTGGATCTTCTTTCACCCAGGATTTTGGCGCATAAGCCAGCGGACCATAGTTGAAAGCCGGGTCCAGGATAACGCCAAAGGCGCGGGTACCCATCAGATCGGCACCACTCATAATGACAGCGCCATCGGGGATCATAGGCTTCTCGACGTTGTCCAGCGGGTCAATAAACCAGTCGTTATATAACCAGAGGTCAAAGTTACCCCAGCGCCCTTTATAAATTGCGCCCTTCATCACCTGTGGGCCGGCGTTAATCTGGTTACCAAACGGGCTCAGCGCCGGGAATGTAATGGCGTTATCCTTGATGGTGGTATCCAGTCGGAATGCACGCCATGACTTATTCGTAAAGACCAGATCCGTGGCGACAGAGCCGGACTCTTTCAGGAAAGTAGTCTGCCAGATTTCAATGTCATCTGATGGCTGGGTATTGGTAGCGCCTGCTGCAACGGTCAGTGGCCATTTATCCGAGCCGCTAAGAGTGATGGTCAGATCCGAAGCACGCCCGAAATCCACCACCTGAGTTTCATAGCCCTCCCCGGCGACGGTTACGGTCCCGGACACCAGCGCACTGGCCGCCATCCATTCCAGACGACGGTTGATCATGTCAATCTGGTCAGTCATTTCAAACTGAAGGTTCAGCATTTCGCGCTCGGCAGCGGTATATTCCCCGCCAATACGCTCACCAATCTGGCGGCGGATAGGTTTGCGCAGGTCCGGCGCGCGCTTATCTTTGATGTATGCCGGTTTGAAGGTATTGGTCTGGTATTTACGGGATTCGACCAGCTTACCTTCCACCAGCGGGGAGACGAACGGCGCCATACGACGCAGGCCGACATCAACATCAATCGCCACTTCTTCAGTCTCGTAAGTCACGACATTCGGGAAGAAGCGATCGAGCAGCCAGTTCTGACTGGTTTTCAGGTTAGGAACAACCTGCACCAGCACGCTGGTATCAAAAATATTTTCCATATTCAGTCTCTTGATAGTGCCAGCCGCAGCTGGCAAAAAATTTTAAACGAGCCAGCCCCTGCCGGTTAAAGCATTCGTCAGGAGAGCCGCGGGGGAAATCAGGAGGTGGTTACAGGTGCCTGGTCACTGTCTTTCAGGAAGATAGCCAGCGGTCGGAGCGCTTTTTTCAGGTCAGCTGTCGTCCAGGAGTTATCAAAAATAATTCGGTGCTGGTTGAATTCCCCCATCAGATACAGGCCGCCGTTCTGATCGGAAGACGATGCATCAACATCATCAACCAGAATAGCAACGGGTAACTGACTGCCATCTTCAGCCGTTTTCACACATTGCGTGTATTTCCCGCTGGCAGCCACCAGGCCCAGGACCGTACCACGCTTAAAGGCACCGCCCGTAATGATCCCGGTGTCAGTCACCAGCTGGAGCGTGCCAGCGACAAGCTGATCCGGAACAAACAGCGCGCTCTTCATGCCAGGCGCAAACGCATTCTGACCAAACTGATCCATTATTTCTCTCCTCTTGTGGAGTTGTAGAGGCCGGTCATTTTACTTACCAGCGCAGACTTTCCGGTCTCTTTCTGTCCGCTATCCGGATTAAGCCGGACCTGGTGGCTTTCCTGCATACGCTGATCGAGAGAGCGTTTACGGGATGGCTGAGATGCGGCTGCGGCCGGAGCCGAAGAGGCCAGGACATTAATTGCTGCCGCAGAACTCATCCCGGTATTGAAAGCCAGTGACGCGGCCAGCGAAGGATTCGTAGCTGCATGCTTACTGCCGAAAATACGGGCGCAGCGTTTACGCTCAGCAGCGCGTGCATTTTTTACCGCCTTACTCTCTTTGCGATCGTCGTCGCCGTCGTCTTCAGAATCATCATCTTCTGACGCATCCGGATCATCGCCGTCATCTTCAGCATCATCGTCGCGTTCGTCTTCTTCCGCGTCGTCGTCGGGCTCATCATCATCGGCATCATCTTCACGCTCGTCCTCTTCCGCGCGACGGGCTTTCGCTTTTTTGGCTTTTTTATCCTCTTCTTCCTCAGAAGCGGAAGGGCCAAGACCAATGAGGTGAGCAAAACTAAACGTCTTTTTCTTTGCCATTTCAGGCTCCTGTTTTTTCAAGTAAGTTTTTGAACGCAGCGTCAGGAGGACACACCTCATCAGCCAGTCCAATTTCTACGCCATCAGCAGCCATAAAACAGGCGGCCTGGGTACTTTTTATAACCTTTGCGCTAATCCCCCGGTTTCTGGCAACGGTGTTCACAAACAATTCGCCCATGGTGTTAATGTCCTGCTGGATGGCGGCCAGCGCTTCATCTGACAACTCTCTCAGCGGCGAACCTTCAGCCTTGCGGGATCCATAGGTGATGATCGTAACTTTAAGACCGTCATCTTTAATCCGCTGCGTCCAGTCAAGGTGCATGGTGATCACACCCACAGAACCCACTCCGCCGGTGCGCGGAACAGAAATCCGGTCCGCTGCACTGGCAATGGCATACGCAGCGGAATAAGCGCTTTCCGTCAGAATGGCATGGATAGGCTTTTTCCCCCGGGAGCCGTAAATGACATCAACCAGATCGAAGCATCCAGCGACCTCGCCGCCGGGTGAGTCGATATCCAGGCAAATGCCCGAAATGTCGGGATCTTCCATCGCAGTAAGAAACGCCTGACGAATGCCGTCATACCCTGTCATTCCACTGTACGGACGCAGACTGCCCAGTTTTTGCACCAGCGTTCCGCATATCGGGATGACGGCGACACCCAGCACATTGTCATAACCCGGATCACTACGGGATTCACGTCCCCGGTTATCGTCATATCCGTACCAGTCATCCTCCATGGCAAGAGAAGATTCGATTTTACTGATACCAAATCGGTCCATTACGGATGCCATGATGACTTCGGCTTTACTCGGGTGCAGCGCCAGCGGGGTGTTAAATAATCGCTGGGCCAGATGGGGTAGATTCACTTTTCCTCCGGATCGGTAATGGTCTGGCTCGCAAACTGGTCAGCCTGTGCCCAGCTCGGAAGCGGTAATCCGCGTTTAAGACATGACTCAATTTCTCTCTGGCGCTGATCAAGCACTTCTTCCCAGTCTTCACCGACGTTTTCACCCACCTCAATCTCGAGGGTGGAAAGTCCGGCATCCAGACCAAGAATGGCGCCTTTTTTCTCTGCAACCGGATCCACCCAGCCGCGCCCTGGCCCCATCCAGCGCGCGCGGGAATACGCGGCTCTGGCGTCAACAAAATCAGGTGCGCCTGCGGGCAGGGGTAAATCCTCATTGTCGTGAACTTCTTCAACAAAGGCGGTGAGAATGGGCTGAGCGAAGCCGGTAGAAAAATCGTCCCGGCGGCGAGTCAGTGTTTTCCATGCCTCCAGCAACGAGGAGCGTGCAGAACTGTAGTTAACGTCAGACCAGTCCTGGGTGACCTGCTGCGGGGACAACCCTGTTCCTGAAGAAAAATTACGGAGAACAGCAGATTCGAAGACTTCAAAATTGCTGTAGGGCCGCGCCGCGTTAACCGTCGTGATTTTCTCACCAGGATAAAGAATGGGCATTCGGGCACCATTCTGAAGTGTCAGACGCCGATCGTTATGGAACTCAACACGCCCGTCCTGATAAGTGCCTAACTCCGACTCGTCATAGGTCTCGCCCAGGGCAGACTGAACCATCGCAGGGTCATAGGGTGACTCAATGTAAGCGGCGAATATGGCATTAAGAATTGCTGCCTCAAGCTCACTCTGGTCATACTTCACCAGCATTTTCAGACGCTGAATAACCGGAGTCAGGATGCCGTTACCGCGGTGCTGCGCGCCACGCTCATGATCAAAATCGTGAACCACATGCGGGCGGCCCCAGTCAGTTTCACGCGGGATACGCTGCCACGTCATGGTTTTAGCCCCGCTCCACCAGTCACCGATATGGGCCTCCCTGATGTGGTAAGCAACCGGCGCACCGTCCGCATCAATTTCAACGCCACCACGGACATTTGGCATATCGAAATTCTGCTGAGGATTACTGAGGCGGTCAGGATCGACAATCTGTACCGTGGTGGCGTAACGCCCTCTTCCGGGACCAAGCCTGTCAGTTCTGTACTGGAGAATGGCCAGAGCATCCCCGTCAATAAGCTTGTGACGAAATCCCAGGCGTAACATCTGCGACACGGTGAGTTTTCGTTCAACATCACAATACCGGCCAGGATCGTTACTCCAGGTCCGCCAGTGCCCGTCCAGTGCTTTTCCGTACTCTTCCGCCCAGGACGCATCAAACGCCTTGTTTCCGGTGATCATTCTGAGAACACGGTAATCGGGTTTCATGATGGGGCGGAAGTTGGCACCAACCGCATTATCCAGCAGACGTGTGACCGCACCGTTTGCCCAGCCGTCATTACGGACCAGATCGCGTGCGCGGGACACGATGCGATCCCGGTAAATGTTAATTTCATTGTCCGGGGACCACAGCGCGGGTTGCCAGTTCGCCAGTTGATCGCTGAAAGAGTCAGCTGCGTCATAAGGTACGCGGCTCCCCCCCACCAGCATAGAGGGACGCTGCTGTCGCAACGGCTGCCCATCAGAGCCCAGTATCTGTACTTTATTCATCAGAATCTAAACCTCGCTGGTTTCCGGGGACGAGAGATAATCCCCAGTTGCGCCTGCAGAAGTTGAATCAGGGCCAGCAGATCAGCCAGGGTGCTTTGCTGATAGGACACTGATCGCGTCCCGTCTCCCTGCGTATAGGAAAACGAAACACCGTGGCTCCCGGTTGCTAAATCAATGTACGCCTGCTGAGCTTTCGCAAGCGCATCCCTGAGCTGATCGTCAGTCATTGCGCCGGCAAGCAGGCTGGTGTTCCGGTTGAACATGATTTTCCTTATTTCGGCAGGAGTTGCGATATTCGCTTACGTTTGACCGGCGCTGGTTCTTCAATAACCGCACCCGGCAGCTCGTAATTGATTTTTTCTTCCTGTCCAACTGGCGCTGGCAGGAACTTATCCGGATCGGCTTCGAGGTTGGCGGCCCGGACGTTGAGTTTTAACCCCATATGTTTGAGACCGCACAGCGCGGCATAGCTGTAAACGAGGCAGTCAAGCGCTTCGTTAGCTCGTCCTGGTATTGCTTCCCAGATACTGTACCGCTGCCCGGAAATGACTTTGTAAACCAGTCGCTCCGCCAGCAGCTGATTGAAGTACCCGAGATCGCGATCGTCAGGAAAATGCATATAACCCGCAGCGGCGGCGCCAGGTTTGGGTGGCTCAAGATGCAGGCGACCGCGTATCACGTCTTTCGCTGAGTTAACCCCCAGAATGACAGGGCGGAAACTGGCTTTGCTTTTCGATGATGGTCGTTTGGTCGGCCAGACAGGATTGCGTTTGCCTCCCTGTGCAGACTCCCCCTTAATTGCCCAGACACGACGGCCAAGACGCTCTTTGGCGAATTCGTATACCTTCTGCGTATGGTGGCCGCCGGAGTCCATGCACGTTGCCATGATATTCAGGCCGCGCCCGTCACCACGTCGCCAGATCTGTTTCAGGTATGCATCCAGTCGCTTCCAGGGTTCTTCCGTCTCAAGGTCACCATAAATAACGTCATGCGCGACCGACCACGATTCTTCATCTCTCCCCCAGCCGGTGATCGTAATTTCGAAGCGATCGTCCTGGGTATCAACTCCAGCTGTTAACAATGCCACCCCGTCCGGAACGACGGCCGGAAATATTTCCCGGCGCGCCAGCAGAACATCAACAGGGAGCTGTTTCCCATGATTAGGTCGGTGCGGAAGCCCCATCTGGGTATTCCACCACGCCTGTTCCTTATCCGGATCGCCCTTCGCATCGATATATTTTTTCGCAATATCCGACGGCTTATCTTTTTGCCAGGGGCTGAAAAGCTTGGATGCCTGGTACCCCGCGTGGTGGTTATCGACTGCCTCCTTTCCACAGGAGGGGCAGATTGCCCGATAGACCGCATGCCGTTCCGACTCTGACCATTGCCAGACCTTTTCAACGCTGCCCTCGTCTGCCGCCCGCCAGGCAAGGTCATAATCCATCAGCGGTGAATGCCGCTCCCCGCAGCACTCAAATGGGCGCGTCTGATGCCATCGGATAGTGTGCAGAGCTCTGAGGCGCTGTCCTTCGGACCAGCCACTACCACAGCATTCGCAATAGAGCATCGCCGATTTAGTCAGGTGTTTATCCCCCTCTTTCGGCCACTGAACGTGTTTGAAAAAGTCGGGGAACTGGCGGTGGCCACAGTGCGGGCAAACCACAGATGCCCGGCGCTGATCGGAGTCGGCGTAGCTGTCAGCAATGCGGCTCTCATCCTCCACCGTCGGCGAACAGGCGCGTACAGACAGCCAGGTAAGGCCAAATGTCGCTGTACGCTCTTCGGCCAGAGCAATTGGATCGCCTTCGCGTGTTATCGGGTACTTGTCCACTTCATCCGCCAGCAGGACACGAATCGGACGACGCGCAAGGTTATCAGGGCTACCAGCACCCGCCAGCGCCAGAAATCCGCCAGTGAATGCCTTGTAAAGAATGGTTTCTTTCGAGCTTTTCTGTTTCGAATCACCGATGATTTTACGCAGTACCGGCGTCACCCTTACCAGCGGGCTAATACGCTCTTTCGAAAACTGTTCAGCGGCTTCTTCTTTCGGCTGCAGCAGCAGTATCGGACAAGGATCGAGGTGGGCAAAATAGCCAAAAAGGTTTTCCAGCAGTGCTGTCTTCATCAACTGGGTACAGCACATTACAGTGATGATATGAACCCCGGACTCCGTCGCGGCAAGCATCGGTCCGCGGGCAATTTCTACCGTCGATGTTTCCCAGTTTCCCGAAGTGCTCCCAGCCTCTTTTGCCAGCTTACGATAGTCATCTGCCCACTGCGGCACACTGATACGCGGCGGGGGTGTCCAGCCTTTGCGGACGCTTAATTCAAGACGCTCAATCTTCTGCCGGGTTAAACTCTGGCTCTCCGAGGACTGAGATGTGTTTGTGGACATGTTCAATCAGCACCTCTGTCATCCTGTCCGCCGGTACATCCAGATCAGCAGCCATTAGCGGCGCCACCCTGGACGGCCAGTTAAGCCAGGCATCACGCTGTTGGCGAAAGGCGTTGAATAAAACCTCCTCGGCTGCTGTCAGCTCAATAAGCTGGCCGCTGTCTTTTTCATACTGCAGCTTTGCCTGCAGGGCCATGTAATTCTCGCGGATACGTCCCGCTTCCTCTCTCGAAAGATCTGCCCCTTCAGTGAGCATTATCTGGCGGACAGTTTTATTGATTTCATCACCGTCATCATCGTTATCGCTAACGACGGGAGTTTTCTTTTTCTTCGCGTTCGAGGCGCGCGGGTCTTTGCCATCGCGGTTTTTCTTCAATGCCGCATCGCTGGCCTCTACGTCAATCAGGTCTCCGTCCATCACAATGAAGCGCCCGGCTTTAATCCACCGGCCAATTGTTTTGCGATCCACACCTGAATGTTGTGCGTACTGACTCTGGTTCATCGTGGTCATGGGACATCACCTGGGACATTTTCTGGGGTGGGACATTCGCCTGGGACATTTTTGCCATGTCCCACCAGAATGTCCCACTGGAATAAACTGGAATAGCCAGAGCTGGCGAGGTGTCCGTAATGATCGCCAGAGGTGGGACATGGGACACAAATCTGAAAGTTGTAGCTAGGAAAACACCGCGGCGCGCAATGCCCGTACCTTACAAAAGTCTCAGGAAGGACCCATTTTTTTAATGGCTTCGACCATTCGCTCCGACTATGATTATTCCTATTCAATACAAGGAGAATGTAATGGGTAACAATATAATCAAAATAACTTTCGTAGCCGCAGTGCTGGCATCACCAATTGCTCATGCCCAGTGGGTAACTAATACTGAAGATGACCTTTTCTCTGGTGGTAAGAAAGCAATGATGCTTGGCGAGGTTTCATCCGACAATGGCGCCATTGTGTTTGACTGCACTAAAGAAAAGCTATCGGCGGCATACGTTGAAATGGATAAAAGCACCGAATCACTATCAGAGGTACCAATGGACCTGATAATGAAGGTCGACGGGAATACCGCAGTGAAGCTCGATGCTACCCTTTCAAGACGTAATGTTCAGAGCCTCCAGATTCAATCGGATGACGCGGACCAACTAAAAACAGTGCTTAAGCAGCTTCAGGGGGCGAAATCCAAAGTGTTAGTTGGTGTGCAAACAAAGGATGGCGGAAACCAGCATTCCATGTCAGCCAATGTTTCTGGATCGACAACTGCAGTAAACAGCTTCATAAAAGCTTGCGAAATTAACTTATAAGTTACTGCTTTTATTTTGCCGTCCTGATGGCTTCTGCTATCGCCTGATTTAAAGCAGACGGTAGCAGTGCGTTCGCCATGGTACGGGCCCTATCCATATACCCCAGCACTGGAGTCACAGGTAGCGCATCACCAAACCGGATCAAAAGCTTTGGAGAACGCTGTTTACGTTTCGGTCTTCGCGTCCCATTAGCGGAGCGCTTGGCCCGTCGCTTCTTAGCTTTCATCGGTTTCTTACGCTGCCAGACAGCGTTAACGCCATCCACCTCACCTACGAATACATTTTCCTTTGCTTTGAGCTGAGAGAGCTTATTACGCGGCAGGTTGCCGTATTTATTAAGCTTTATGTCTTTCGGGTTAAGCAAAGCACTACCATTGAGCTTATGCTCTCCGCCGAACTCGAAAGGTTCTAGGTAGCCAGCAGCAGTATCACGAACAAACACCTTTGCACGAAGGCTGTTTTTCCTGGCACCAACTGACCCTACCGATTTAACTGTAAAAGGTGTTGGATTATCCAGATGCCGCTCAAATGCTGTTTTTTGGGCTACCTCTATCTGGCGAACCACTTTAGTCATCGCCTGGGCAGTCGCAAACGGTATCTGCTTCTGCAGCTGTCTTAACTGACTGGAAAGGTCTTTAAGCGTCGCCATAACAGTCTCCGTAAGTATTGCCATTATCAAGCCCACTACTTGATGGGACTGTGATGTACGTATTAGCTCGGGTGTGCCGATCTTTAACCGGATAGCCATCGTAAAGGTGCGCTCGCCTTTTCCTTCTTATTTGACGATTAACACGTACACCACAATTCGTCATTATCGCAGGCACTCAGTGAATGCCTGCTGTAATGCGATGGTGAAGGCAATACAAAAGTTATAGTGGTTCTGAGACGCGTCTATGGTTTGAAATCCAACGGAAACTCCTCACCGATAAGGTCCGGCGTAAGGGGTAATAAACCATCATCACTGGCGGTCTGTATAGCTTTAACTGCCGCTTTACACAATTCCGGGTTCCCTTCTACTACATGCATATTGTTGATTTTATTTGTTCCTTTCGGCTGATGAACACGGATAGTGCATGTATCTCCGACATATCTACTGGCATATGGAAATCTACTTTCAACTGCCTCTTTAAATTTTACAGCCCATTGATTGATTATGGGGAACTCCTGTCTCTGCTTTGGTGTTAATGTTTGTTGTTTTGGCCCCTGACATCCCACCAGGAATAATACGAGGAAACATAAAAACTTACTCATTCTGCGCTCCTTACTAAATGTTTCCGAAGTTATAACATATATACAAACGAAGAATGAACGAGCTATTCTTGCTTTGTATTGCAGGCATCTACACAGGGCCTGATGTAATGCTTAACAGTCGGCAACTAGACGCTCTACAGCACGACATGCCCACCAGCAGGCGAGCTTTGTAATGGCTACGATTCCACCGCGTTATGCAGCACTTCCTGACGGTAAATATGCTCGTAACGAGATACCGTCTTCCCGTTCTGGTTCATCACGTAGGCGACCTCACCGGGTTTAAGGAAAACATTTTTGTCCATTCCAGATACCGCGATGCTCTGCTGTTTGGGATTAAAGCCAACGCTCAGGCCGCAATGAATCTCTTCGCCGCCGCCCGGCGACATCACTTTTACTGTTAACACGCTTCTTCTCCTTCTTCTGCTAATAAAAAGCCCCGCTATTGCGAGGCTATTGGTTACCCTGTTCGATGGGGCAGCGCGGGTTGTCACGAGGTTTATGGCGGAGAGTTCATTTAGGCCAGTTGATGAGAAACAGCAAGCCAATGAAGGCACAGAAAATAGCACCAATACCCGCAATGCCCATTATCAACCAGACCAGAATTGTTCCGATGGTTGCGATCACTTTGACCTCACTTCTTTTTGTTTCTGACAATTCGCCTGCCACGCTTTGTTATGCGCCAGGATGTCTTTCTTCGTCTGGCGGTCCATAACGTTGATGTCGTGATCAGTCAGGTAGACTGGCTTTACCCAGTCACAGCTGGTGTCGATGACTTCAACCTTTGCGGGTCCAGTTTCCGCGCAGCTCGCGATCAACATCGTCATCAGGCATACGGTTAACAGTTTGTTGTACATTGCTGGCCTCTTTGGTGGCTTGTACCCGGCGTTCTGCTGCTGCTTCAGTGGCAGCGGCCTTGTCTTCAGTGCGCTGCTGGTCTGCTTTGGCTTCCGCTTTACTGGCACCGCGTGAATGACCAATGCCAAAAGCTGCGGCGATAGCGCCAAGAATGGCTACTGCTACCGTGATGATTAACTGCACTGTGCTCATGCTTCCACCTTCGGTTCAAAGGATCGAACGTTCATGGGTTCCCCTGACGGGAAAGACCAGTTCAGCCAGGTGAAGGTCTTGAGCTCACACATACCGTCAAACATCTCGCCGGGATCGATATCTTCGTAGCTGCAGACGATATGAAGCTCATTACCTTGTGCCTGAAGAACAACCGTATCTGTCTCCCATCGCGGGAGTAAGATGCGCAGCCACTTTTTCATACCAGCACCGTTTTCGCTTGCCCGAAGCGTGCGCGACGATCTTCAAGTCCGTTCGTGCCGCCGTTAATAATCTTCGTCACCTGTATCAGGTCGCCGGAATACTTCAGGCATCCCTTAGTAGCAAAGAACCACGCTGCGCTTCTGGCTGCATAAATGGGCTCAGCTAACAGCTCAGGCTGTTGAACCAAATCTACCTTCAGGGCATTTCCGCAGTCACGATAGTTATCAAGGAACGTGATGCCGATGAGTCCACGCCCTCGGTATTTCCATCCATCACCAGGCGCATTGTTACCGTAGCGTTTGCTGTAGACCAGGTTTGCAATGGCACGCTGGCGCTCAATCGGTAATGCTCGTTCTTCAGGTCGACGGCCAAGCTCATTAGCCTGGTCTTGTGTGATGCGTCCTGCTCGAATGAAGTTTGCCAACCCCACTACGCTGTAGTTGAAGTTTTCCTGTAGTCGGGTGAAACCTAGCGACTCATGCCCAGCCTGAGCAATGAACATCGCCTGGTCTACCGGCTTGGTGATGCCGAACTCTTTCATCGCATCGCTCACTGGCTGAAACCAGCGCGCAGCTAACTCGGCGCTTAGCCCAGCCGCCTTTTGAAATTGTGATTGGTTCATTAGTGCCTCAGTGCGTCAACCAAGCGCGCAACGTTTCCCCGAGCCCATAGAACGGCGGCGCATATCAGGACGTTCACCAGCACCACGAACCAGTGCGATTCATGGTACAGGCCGAACAGGTAACGGAAAGGGACGCTGGCGTATACCAGCACCGTGAAATAAGCCATCAGCGATATCAGAGGGCGATGTCTCGCCCCGCCGCGCTGGTAGAACATCAGTGCAATAACGATCACAGCAGAGATAATTGCGTTTGCCATCGCACTCGGATCACTTGTTACCATTGCTGGCCCCTCCACCACGTAAACGCGAGAGAATTCCAAACAGGCTACCCAAATCCTGACTGTTGACGAACGTCAGCAGCTTAATAGCAATAGCGGCTACGATTACCGCGCCCAGCGCATCAAGTGGCCTGTCGCTATACCCCGTCCATTTGGAGAAGTAAGAGCCAAGCAGTGGAGCGCCGATAACGCCGAAGATGAATGAGGTGATGAAGTAGCCCACCAGCTTAAGGCGACTGATATTAACCGCCGTAGCGACGTAGAACACCGCACCAGCGAATGCGCCAAACACCACACCGTAATCTATGCCGGTTGCCAGGCCGAACATGCTGGCCCCCATCAGACCACCAGCCGCTACTGTCGTGCCAGAAACAGGATCGGACATCTAGTCCCCCTCTTATTGCCGTGAATCCTCTCAGTGATGAGGGGAATAAAAAAAGCCCGCTTTTGAAGGCGGGCTAATGAGTGACTATTAGTAAGTAAGGTAGGTAGTCGTGAGTCTTGCTAACTGACCTGAGTGAGACAGTATCGGGCTGGTTCACAACGGTTCAGGAGAACCATCAGGCAATTACCTTCAACACACATTTCAAGCGTAGCAGCAGTTTGCAAATTCATAAAAAAAGGCCTGCTTTTTACGGCAGGCTCTCAAGGAATTTGAAACTGTATTGTTGTTGTCATGGTGCCGGGTGCCTCCCGGTGACTCTACCCCAGTCAGCAAAGCCGCGCGCATACCTGCAGATAGCAGTTGACTGGAACGCCCTTTCGCTTAGAAAGGATTCACCACAATAATAAGTTACAACTAATCCATTCTAGCGGTCAATACATCATCGCCGTGAGTCCTCTCAGAACGAGGGGAAACAAAAAAGGCCGCCATTTGACAGCCCTTAGAAACAACAAAACCCCGCCGTAGCGAGGTTTTTTTTATATTTTCTTTCTAACCGTGGACATACAAAGCCATCGTTAGTGTCAAATTACATCAAAAACGGCAACATTGCAAGAAACGTGACGTTAAATTACGCGATATCCGTCAAATTATCGTTTCTTGTTACTTTTTTCAGTTGGGTGTTTGAATAGCTCTCTTCCTGAAAGCAGCGAGAAACAAGCATTTCGTAGAATGGCTTCCAGCTGTAACGCCAGGTGCGATCAGGAAGACTTGGCAGCTCAGAGAATATTCCCCGGTAAGCAACAGATGACTTTGGCCTGCTGTAACCGCGCCCTTCACAGCGCTTGCATTCCTTATAAACAGGTACGCCTTGCAGCTCCGTTGCTTTACGGTCCAGTGTCTTTCCTGTTCCTCCACACTGGCAGCGCTTACTTATTTTCCCGATACCGTTGCATTTTGCGCAGAGTGATTGCTCCACGTTCTTCACCTCCCGCTTCTTTTCGAAAGAAGATGGCGACTGTCCAAGGTCTTTTGCCCACTGAGGAATTCTCATTGTGTAATGGCTTTTGGTGACCGTACCGACTTTTTCAATAAGACCTTTACCGTTGCATTTTGGGCAATCGGATAAATCAGCGGCTGACGATGCATAGTCGTTATAGGCGAACTTAGCGAGGATAAGCATGCAGAGAGGGAATTTCTTTCCGGCGAGACGGCGTACTGCAAAAGGCGCGGATTGTTTGGCGTATTCAGCAAGCCAGTTAATCGAGGCGTCTCTGTCCTGCTTGCTTACACCTGCCTTGCCCAGATACATGGCAAGACCAATTCCGGCGTCTGCCTGTGTCATGCCCAGCGCAGCCATAACATCAGTCACCGTCAGCTGTTCGCTGGCAGTAGCGCGCACACTGTCGGAAATATGCATTCCCTTCGGGGCAAAAAATTTAACAACGTTATCGAGGTCCATGAGCGTCTCCACTTACGCCAGTACGCCGATTTCCAGCGCACGATCTAAAAACCGAAACAACAGCTCCAACTGGTCGCCGTGCTTCGCTTCAAATGCCACAGGATCAGCGTGCAACTCATCGTGATGCGCTCTGCACAGCGGTATCACAAACAGGTCATGCGCTTTAGTACCCATTCCACCCTGCCCGTGGCCTATCAGGTGGTGGGGGTCGTCTGCCGGGTTATTGCAGCAACTGCACTGCTGCGACTTCACCCAGCGGGTGTACTTATCGTTCTCCCAGCGGCGGCGCTTTGGCCTCAGCATGAAAGATTCGGGTGATTCAGGATCGACCTTCACCGAGACTATCTTCTTCACTTTCTCCTGGAGGATTTCAGTCGCCGGTAATGACGGAACAATGTCGCTTTCCCGCATCACTGAGCTGTGCGATTCAGGCTTAATCCTGAGTGCCAGGTTAGCCACTGATTCAGGAATAAGGTCAGCCAGATCGTTACGTACCATCCACCAGCAGAACTCCGGCAGCGTCAGGGTATGGTCAGCGCTGAAACCCAGCATAATATTTACTCTTTCGAGCAGCCATTTTACCAGGTTCTGCATGGCAATTCCTGCCAGTCTTTCAGTGGTTTGTTCACGCAGTTGGTTATCGCATCCCCAGCACAGGCGAATGCTGCCGGGGGCGTGGCGTAGCAGAGTGAAGTCCTTTGAGTGCCATTCGTTGTGCGGCCACTGACATTCGAATTTACGTTCCAGCCAGGCATCAAGGCCACTCAGTCCACCAGCACGCTGAATAATTCTCTCATTCAGGAAAAGTTCCTGCACACTGACATCATCCGTCAGTGGCTGGTGCGCTTCAGGAATCAGTCCAGATGGCAGGTGCTTGATTGCTTCGGAAGGCGTTTCAATCACCACCCGGCCACGACGAAACAGCCACAACAATTCGTTACCAGGGCGAAACAGCACCACCCCGGACAATGGCGCGACTTCAGGTGTCAGTATGGCTCTCACGCAATTTGCCCCTTAGCAATATGTTCAGCCCACAAGCCGCCAATCCAGCGCACGCCCTTTGCAGTAAAGCGGGACTGATTGAATGCGTAGTTAGTCTGGTTGGTAGTCCCTGTCTTAACTTCGAAGCGCCCTGCTTCGATGTGCTTGCTCTTTGGTGTAAGCACACGGTTTAACCGGTACATGATGCCGTTTTCAATGAGGAACATCGCGAACTCTGGTTCTTTGGCGTTAAGGAGCTTGGCAACCTGCCGGAACGTCATTGAGCCAGTGGCTTTGACATAACGATCAACAAATTCAGCCTTAGGCGCTGCTATGGCCAGTTCTTCACTCAGGCGTTGCTTCTGTTCGGCAAGGTCGGCAGCGAGGCGAAGTGCTTCAGGTAGTGTTTGCGGTACCACCAGCCCTGCCCCGCTCTCCAGTTCCTGCCAGCGGTCAACCAGACGGGCGGTAAACTCCGGGCACAGCTGCGCGACGATCACATAGCTGTCTCGCTTGTTAACTTCGTAGTAGTGGTAAACCTGCTGGTTCTGAGGGTGGGTGTACTGCAATGCAGCATACCCCCCAATTACGCCAGAATTCATGAGGCGCTCGATGGTTACACAGACGTTGCTGTGGCGCGAGTCGACCAACTTTGCAATCTCACGGCTGGACATCGTTATTTGCTGCCCCATGGCTGCGGCGTGGTGAGTCGGACACATTACGGTGATATTCATCTGATTCATGCTCTTCTCCACTTATCAGGCGGCTGCACCCGCCAGAGGTTCATGTTTCTTGATCGATATCTCTACTCGTCCACCAGGTACTTTCGGCCCCCACTCCACCAGCATTCTCTGCACCTGACTGTCATCCTCCCAGATGCCAGCGTGAGTAAGCGCGTCAAAGAGAGCCTTGTTGTAATTGTCGATGTCGCGGCGGCGTGCATCTGGTGGAAAGAGAAGTATCTCCACCGCAGCTGGTGACGATGATGGTTTTGGAAGGCAACGCAGCTGCTCAATAATCGCTGCACATGCCGCACTCTGATATGCCCTGCCTTTCTCACTGATAAGATGGCGGCCTTTTAACGGCCCCTTATTCGGGGCTCGCCAGTAGGTGTTTACGCTCGGAGGGAACGGGAGCACCAGTTTCATACAGTCACTCCCTGTTTTTTCAGCCATTCAACAGCGTTAACTCTTGCCTTGTCTCCACCGGATAACAGACCTTTAATGATCGCTACCGGATCAGCATCCAGTTCTGTTTTGACGACGGTAATGCCCCTGGCAGCGCCAGGAGCAATGGATAGGTAACCTTTTTTCTTTAGCGCCTTCACATGCTCAGCAGCAGCGTTCTGCGATGAGCAACCAATCAGTTCAGCAAGTTCGGACAATGTTGGTGGGAAGCCAACCCTTTCGATGTGAACCTTGATAGCTTCATATACTTCACTTTGGCGCGGCGTTAATTCGATCATGACTCGACTCCATAACGCCCGTTCAGGCGCCCGATTACGCTGTTGAACATCACCAGGCTTACGCCCATCGGTTTAACCTTCTCGTGGTACTCCTTCAGGATCGGAGGTACAACGACATTCCAACTCGGCTTAGGCTTTTTCTTCAGGGCTTTTTTAATGGCATCTGAGCATTGACGGGCAACGTCACGAACCGCGTTCTCCTGCTCGGTTGATAGTTTTATCATGCTGCATGCTCCCGGTTATTTGTGACAGGAACAGCAACACCGGGAATCAACTCGACTGCAGCTGACTCGGCCTGATTACCCCAGTGGTCCCAGCCAGGCGCACCACAGCGGCTGAACAGTTCGATTCGCGGAACGTCCCCGTAAAGCTTCTCCAGACGGAAACGCGCCTCGGCTGGCTTTTGGCTGTGCTCCCCGAGTGGGCTGTAGATTACCTGCTTGATGCTGGCGCACTGCCGTTCAAGTCCATTCCCCCTGGAGGCGATCAGCATGTCTTCGGTATTGGCTCGGGTGTAGTTGCCGCCGTTCATGCGGGTCTGTACGTTCAGCAGGTCGAGGAAGTCGTAAAAGTCCTCCACTCGACCAGCCTGAAGGGCTTTGTTGATGTGCTGCTCTGCCAGCTGGTTGAACTTAACCCAGGTGAATCCCTTCATAGTGCGGACCTTAAAGCCCCACGCCTCAGCCAGTTCGATTGCCTCGCGGGTGTGTGTACCTGTGAACCACATAGCCAGAACAGCATCATCGGCAGCAAGGTCCCACACTGGAAGGCGCTTCATGTCGATAAGCTTCATCGTGCCGTAGTGATTGGTGGCAGCGCCATTGCTGACAGTGTTGCCATATTCCCAGGCTGGGTCAGCGTAAATCAGAGAGTATTTCATCAGACGTTCCTCGCTCGGCCAGCCAGACACCATCCATCACCAGATGGTTTGGCACGCTGAACCATGTTCAGGCAGCGCTGGCGCTCCTCCATAATCTTTTCCCGCATCTCTTCGCTTTTGGAGCGGTTGAAGGCATCCATCAGGACAGTGGCGGCACGCAGATAAAGTCCCTTGTCAGATAACTCTTTAGCCTTGTCCATCATCGCAATGACAGCAGGGTTTGGTGCGCTTTCCTGTTTTGGCTCAGGCATCACTTCAGCTTTTTCTACCGGGTAGCGCGGGACAATAGGCCCAATTGGACCAACAGGTGCCTTTGCGTAGTAACGGAAGTTAGGACGCACACCTTTGCGCTCAGCGCGGTTAAGCATGACCAGGCGGCATACCGCACGCTGAACACTGTGCAAGGCATACTCCGGGAGTGCTGCAGCGATCTCTTTGTTCGTCAGTCCAGGGTTATTGGCTACGAATAACTGAATTGTTTTCAGAAAGCTCATTGAGTACCTCCGGAAACACGGAAACCTGAGTTGGCTGGAACGCTGTAATCAACGTTCTGGAAGTTGGCCTTAAAGTTTTGGTCAGCGCTACCGCCGAGTTGCCAACGCCCTTTGACACACGCAGGCCTTCCGCGCTTTTGCCATTTCTGAGCCTTGTCAAAATACTCAACGCAATTTTCTGGACCAAAGAGAGTGCTCGGGCGAAGGTAATCATCCATTTTTGGATCATCAGCCCATTTTGCTGTGAGATAGTCCACCACCAGCATCAGGTCTTCAGCGCTGTAGTTTTCTGACAGTCTCCCCCTGATGTATCCCAAAACGGTTTTATTGCGCCCGCCCTTCCCGTATGACGATCCAGTAACCTCGTTGAAATGGGATAAGACACGAATTGCCGGATCGATGTCGTCTGGTTGCGGCGCAACCGGACAAATAGGTTTTTTAATATCTGTAGTATTCTCTGTTGTATTCTCTGTAAGAACATCAGTGCATTTTGACCTGATGAGAGCGGTTCTTTTTGACCCGATGGAGCGTTCCACTTTGACCTCTTCCATCGGTTCATTTTGACCTGATGGAAGAGTGCATTTTGAACTCTTCGATTTGGTCACTTTGACATCATCTAAAAGCTCGCTTTCGTAGTTGATCGTGTAGTAGTTCGTCATGTCGCGCTGAGACTTGTTCAGCTGCTCAACTTTGAGCACGCCGAGGTTCTTCAGGCGGGTGAATGTGCGCTTCAGCGTAGACTCAGACCAGAACGGGAACTGCTCCAGCCACTGCTCGTTGGTGTTGTAAATCCAGCGCACGCCGTCACGCTCCAGTCCGGAGGTGGTTTCTTTAAGCCAGTAGTTAACCTGCTGCAACGCAATGGCCTCGTTCAGGCCAATGCTGTATGCAAGGTCAGGGTTTATCACTATCGGCCGGGATGGCATCAACAGGCTCATGGTAGTCCTTTAACTCTGTAAATTTACGCTGGAATTGTTCAAGAGGGCTGAAGCACTCATGATCGTACCCTTCGCGAAGGTATATAACGCGTCGGGTCTGTGGCTCCCATCTGATGACACGGACCGGGACGCCGTAGTGGTCTTTGAATCGCCGGTTAACTTCAGCCATTCCTCGCGCCCCTTCTCGTTCATCTGAGAAAAAGCCTCTACCATCGCGTTCTCAGGCTGGTAGTTGTTCGCACCAGTCTGGTCGTTTAATCTCTCCACATAGCCGAACGGGGAGTCTTTTCCCACCACTGGAAGGCATCTGAATTGCTTCGCTGGTCTCAATCGGTTTAAACTGTTCATGCGTTAGTTTCTCCACTGAATACGACACGCCAAGACGCCCGGAGCTGCACACTCGCGGGCGTCACTTTTTTTGGCTTTGCTTACGGCTAAACAGCGCGACAATCGCGCGGATTTCTTCTTCACGAGCAGCCAGGTGACGGCGGTGATATTCGTTAATTTCTTCCGCTTCATGAGGTTCTATCACTCCGTCTTCCAGTGCTTTTTGAATTACGGTATCGACACGTCCGCGTGCTGCTGATGTACGCATTGCGCGATCAAACAAGTCGACACGATCCAGGTCTTCCAGATGCGGTACGTCCACCAGCAATGCGCCGCGACGACGTGCAAAGTAATCTGCCAGGAGAGACGTGTTTGAAATGTCCTCCATCGCTTCCAGCTCGTTCACTTCGAAAAAGCGGCAGCCGTTCTTCTCGTACAGGTTGTTGTTGAACTGCGTCACTGACATGCCAAGAGCACCGGCCATAGCTTCACGGCCACCGGGGTACGCTTTGCACATCGCTTTGACTACTTCTTTCAGGCTTGGCTCTACCATGTTGTTTTTCCTTTGGTAGTTTTCAGACGGCTGCTTTCGCATTACGATTGCCTTTACCCGATGCGTCATCAGCAACCTGGTAGCGGCTCGGGTATAAAATATGTAATTCGCTGATCTCGCCTTTGAAGAACTTGGCTAAACGTTCTGCCAGTTCAACTGATGGAACCTGTTCACATCTTTCAATGCGACTTAAAGTTGCCGGGTCGACCTGTACGCCTGTTGCAACATGCAACAAGGTCATACCGTGCGATTTACGCAATTTTCTTAACGGTGATTGCATAAAGCCTCCTTTATTTGCGTATTACGCATGTTATTCCATGCAGGCGAATTGCGCAAGTTGCTTTGCACGACACGCAAAAAACACTTGTAATGGACGCATGAATATAGGATCTCGCATCAGACAACTTCGCCTCGCGAAGAACATGAAAATCGCAGAGCTTGCTGAAACTGTGGGGGTTGATGCTGCCAACATTTCCCGCCTGGAAACAGGCAAGCAAAAGCAGTTTTCAGAACAAACACTTAACCGACTTGCTCACGCTTTAAGCGTAAAAGTCCCTGACCTATTTACCTCGGCAGAAAATGAGGCTACTGTATATTTAAACAGTGAAAGTGATTCATCATCACGTAGGATTGGTGATGTTTATAGAGTCGAGGTACTTGATGTGAGCGCAAGCGCCGGAGCAGGACACATACAGAGCAGTGATGTTATTGATGTCATACATGCTATTGAATACAGCAATGATCAGGCATTAACTATGTTTGGAGGCAGGTCATCTTCTGGCGTTAAAGTTATTAACGTTCGTGGTGACAGTATGGCGTCAACCATCGAGCCAGGAGACCTCATTTTTGTTGACGTCAACATAAATGAATTTGATGGCGATGGTATATATGTGTTTGGTTTTGATGGAAAAATATACGTAAAACGGCTCCAGATGATTCCTGACCAGCTTCTTGTTATCTCTGACAATCCAAAATATCGGGAATGGAGTATCACAAAAGATAACGAGCATAGATTCTACATTTATGGAAAGGTTTTAATAAGCCAGTCGCAATCCTTTAAACGGCACGGCTAGCAAGATTTACAGGAAAAAAAGACCTCACGTGAGGTTTTTTTTTGCCCACAAAATTGCGTAATATGCATTTTAATACTTGCGTTACTCGCAATTAATGATTATCTTCTAGTCATCGGCATATGGCACATGTGCCGCAGCGGTCTGGGGATTCCTTAGGCAGTATCCCGATCCAGCGGGCAGCCGGAATGTGCAAGCCAGTTGTGTACGACAGCCAGAGACGTTTCACCAGCGTGGCGATCAGGTGACAGCCCAGACGATATCTGAGTGGCTTAAAAAACAGATGGGAGCCGGTGGAATCCCGGCACATAACATGAAAGCGCATTCCATCAACTATCGGTTGTGGATGACAGGTAAGTAAACAGGCGGAGTGCGCTTCCAGTTGTGATGAATTGCAGCCCTTTGAGGCAACCAGAAGATAAGCACCTGGCGTCACAGCACTATTGAACATGGCGAAAGCCGAAAGACTTGAAGGCGGTTTTCTCAGGTTGCGCGCTAAAGAATAGCGGGGAGAACCTGGGGCGGAGAGCAAACCCCGCGATGCAGGACTTGAAATACCTCACAGACCAATAAGCCGTCAGGCAGCGTAACTGCCCTTTACATCAGCCCCAGCGAGGTGGCGCCGCCGGACCGGGGCTGGTGAATCGCAACACAACATGAAAGCGCATTCCTCTTTTCACTGATGGGGATCGGTTTGTTACCTGGCGGAGTGCGCTTCCAGTTGTGGTAATGCGGCTCTGCGCACGTGACGAGGCCAATAAGTTTATTTCAACTTTGAAATGAATACGTTTCTTAAGGTGTAGCGTCGCCGGTTCTGGCCGGTCCGGCAGGTGGAGGCACCACCGCCACAACAAATTCATTGCTGTGTGTAGTCTTTGCCCATCACATCGATGGGCACCTTTTTTACACAAGAGACAAGGGCATCACCGGGCGACGGGCTCATTCCCCAATCCACCCGGGCGCAGAAATGGTGGTTGCAGCCGTCAGTGATACGCAGGTGCCCTTTTCTGTTGTGTATGGAGAAGTTCCACTGGCGGTGGCAGCCGCCTCACTGAGGGTTAAACCATGAGTAATGACCGCATGACCGTAGTGCCCGATTTCCTGGGCGAACTGGATGCCGGCGTGTTCATGAACAAGATCGCGGCAGCTTTAAACACTACCGCGCTTGGCGTTCTGAACAACGGTACCAAAGGCAAAGTAGTCCTCACCTTTGATATTGAGCGTATGGGTAACTCCGTCGAAGAGAAGCGCGTCAAGATCAAGCACAAGCTGAACTACGTCACCCCAACCCCGCGCGGTAAAGCCTCCGAAGAAGACACCACCGAAACACCAATGTGGGTTAACAAAGGCGGCAAGCTGACCATCCTGCAGGAAGATCAGGGGCAGCTGTTCGGGATCAACGGCGGCGTTGACGGAAAGCTTAAAGCGGCACAGTGATCCGCAGCAGACAAATCACTGATATCCCTTTGACCACATATTAAGGAAATTTTATGTCCCAGATTTTAGACGGCAATGCCCTGCAGCAGGTGAAAGACCTGGTTCTTTCCGGTTACCACCTGGAAGCAGCAAAAGTTACGGCATGCCCGACTGCCCTGCTTCCTCAAGGGGTTAACGTAGAAAGCCTCGAGCGTTTCGGACTGGAGCGTTTTCGCTTCCGTGGCGCCATGACCACAACCAGTATTCCTGATTTTGTGCGTTACGCCGCAGGCTACGCCAAAGCCGACGAACCAGCACGATGCTTTATCGATGCTGACAACATGACCGCACGCTCAGTGTTCAATATCGGTACGCTGGCTAACCCTGGCCATGCTGATAACGTCGCATCTATCACCCTCAAAAAGACAGCGCCATTCCGAGCCCTACTTCAGGTAAATGGCGATCGACTGGGCCAGAAAGAAATCGCTGAGTGGCTGGAAGACTGGGCCGACTACCTCACCGCATTTGATGCCGAAGGGAAGGTGCTGCCCATCTCACAAGCAGCTGGGGCTGTTCGCCGCGTCAACATTAAACAAGTCTCAGAATCAGCTCATGAAGACGAAGACTTTGGCGGCAAAAAGTCCCTGATGCAGAGCGTTGAAGCCAGCAGTAAAGACGTCATGCCGGTGGCCTTTGAGTTCAAATGCGTGCCATATGAAGGACTGGGCGAACGCCGCTTTAGCCTGCGTAACAGCCTGCTTAAAAGCGGGGAACCGGTGTTTGTACTCCGCATCGTTCAACTGGAAGCCCAGGAAGAAGCTATCGCCAACGAGTTCCGTGACCTGCTGATCGAGAAGTTCACCGACAAGCCGGTTGAAACCTTTATCGGTAACTTTAAAGCGTAATTTCTCTGCATTAAATCCCCGGCGCTGCGGGGATTTATTGAAGCGTAATTCCCTTTATTAATCGCCAATGGCGAGGGATTCGTACAACCAAAATCTGGCGCAGGTGCAGCTGCCAAATATGGAGAAGAAAAGACGATGAGTTATATCCAGACACTTTCAGGAAAGAAATTCGATTACCTCAATTCAACCGCTGACGATGTGGAGATCGAGGATATCGCGACCGCACTTTCCCACATCTGCCGCTTCACTGGTCATCTGCCGGAATTTTACAGCGTGGCCCAGCACTCGGTGCTGTGCAGCCAAATTGTGCCGCCAGAGTTTGCCTTTGAAGCCCTGATGCATGACGCGGCCGAAGCGTATTGCCAGGACATCCCTGCTCCTCTCAAAGCTCTTCTGCCGGATTATCAACGCATCGAAACGATGGTTGATGACCTGATCCGCACCAAATTCAGCATAACCTCTGATATGTCAGCGGTAGTGAAATATGCCGATCTGGTGATGCTTGCCACTGAACGCCGCGATCTGGATATCGACGACGGTTCACTCTGGCCTTGCCTCGAAGGTATTCCGGCCAGCGACATTATCCAGATCGTTCCTCTTCGCCCAGGCCAGGCATATGGCTTGTTCATTAACCGTTTCAATGAGCTTACGGAATCACGCGCATGCCTCGCATGAAGATAAAAGAACTGGTAGCCGCAGCCCATGCTGCGGCGGGGAAACTGCCACCAGCAGAAGCCTCTCTGATGCGTGAGGTAGCCACTCGCCTGGACGTTACATTTGCCGCCTTGACGGAATCGATGGACCAGCGAATGAGCCTTGACGCCGAAATTAACCATCTTCGTCAGGAGTCCGTCCAATGACCACCAACAAATACGCGACTCTCCGCGGCACAATCGCCAGAGCTAAACGCAACGACTGCCAGAAGGTAGTGATGCGTGTGACGTTAGTTGAAGAACTTCTCCTCCAGCTGTCAAACGCTGAGAAGCGGATTGCTGAGTTGGAGGCGAGCCACCGCAACCTTCGTGAGGCAATGGCTGGCATTCACAACACAATCACTGGCGGTGGGGCTCATACGCCGCTGGCGGCCATTCTGAATGCATCCAAACGCGCATACGAAGAGTCGGCCGCCGCAGCCGGCAAAGGAGAGGCATCATGATCACCTTCACCAAAGAACAGCTTATCGCTTCTGCGCACGCGCGTATTGAGTTTGCAGAGATGATGCTGGCTGGAGAGTTAGAGCCCCTCAAAGAGCGCACATGGTCAATTGAACTGGAGCTGGCGCGTATCGCGCTGGCATCGCTCGAAGCGGAGGCTGTGGCATTCAATCCTGCAATTCTGGATGTGGCATCTGAACGCCAAAGACAAATGTCCATCGAGGGATGGACTTCTGAGCATGACGACGCCTATCAAAATAGTGAGCTGGCAGATGCGGCAGCTTGCTATGCGATTAACGCACACAATCAAGGCTTCTCAACGCCTGCGCATTGGCCGTGGGATCCTGAATGGTGGAAGCAATCTGGGGCTCGTCGTGACCTTGTGAAAGCAGGTGCACTTATTCTGGCTGAAATTGAACGCATAGACCGAGCAGCCAAAGGAGAAAAGTGATGCTAACTGATTTAGATACATTACGCCTTCGATTCGAAGCTTCTGAGCGTGAGTCAGAACATGGATTTAACCTGCACAAATACGGTATTGCATACGCCGATGAGGCAACACAAGCAAGATGGGAAGCGTGGGTAGCCTGCCGCGCCGCCATGCTTCAGGGTGCCGATGGCAACTCTCTGGTGATTCCGGATGGTTGGGTGATGGTGCCGGTTGAGCCGACGGAGAAGATGGTTATCGAAGGCTTCGAGTCGGAGCCAGACGAATTCTTCAGTAAATCTGAAGTGTGGGAGGCGTATCAGAAAATGAGTGGCTGCGAACAAGCAGCGCATCGGGCCAAGTTATGCTGGGCAGCGATGCTCTCAGCAGCACCACAGCAGGAGATGAAGCTGTGACTAAATCAGAATTCCTCCAGAAGGTAGCGGTGCTGGCCGGTGAATGCCATAAGCTGGCCTGTGAGCTGGACATAGGCGATGAACGAATAGAGATGTTCGAGATTTATGAAGTGCTTCGCCGAATCCAGCGGAGTGGTGCAGCCGGTGAAATGCTGGCTGCAACAAACCCTTTACTATCCCCTGGAATACCTGAGGACACTGAATGGGTAAATTTCCATAAAGAGGATGATGCCTGATGCCTAAGACAATCATCATAACCATCGAAATTGATGTTCCGGATCACGCTACCGATAGCGACATATCAGATTGGGTAGACGTCGAGTACGGGCAGTGTGGTGGACAAAAATTAGATAACCCCTACCGTGGCGATGCCACTGAAGTAATAAACCATTCATGGAAATTTGAGAGCTAACGATGAACGATTTAATGATTGACCTCGAATCAATGGGGAAAAAGCCAAACGCGCCGATCGTCTCAATTGGTGCCGTCTTTTTTAACCCCCAAACAGGTGAACTTGGCCAAGAATTTTACACGGCCGTCTCGCTTGAAAGCGCAATGGCTCAAGGCGCGGTACCGGATGGAGATACAATTCTTTGGTGGCTAAAACAAAGCCCTGAAGCGCGCTCAGCTATTTGCGTTGATGATGCGATGCCTATCACTGATGCACTGTCGGAACTTAGCCATTTCATTCACCGGCATGCATATAATCTCAAATACATGAAGGTCTGGGGTAACGGGGCCACCTTTGACAATGTGATTCTGCGCGGAGCTTACGAACGCGCCGGACGCATTTGCCCGTGGGAATTTTGGAACGATCATGATGTACGCACGATTGTTACCCTCGGTCGCAGTGTTGGTTTCGATCCGAAGCGTGACATGCCTTTCATTGGCGATGTTCACAACGCCCTGGCTGATGCGCGCCATCAGGCAAAATATGTGTCAGCAATTTGGCAGAAAATTATCCCTGCCACCAGCACCAACGAGTAAACCACTCAGCCCGGGTGCAGCCGGGCTTTATGGAGAAGGAAACCATGGCAAAGCTAATGAAAGCGAGTCTCTGGAGTAAGCGCGAATTTACCAAAGACTCCATTCCTGACAACCGTACAATTAAACGTTGGGTCGAAAACGGATTACTCATGGGAAGGATTGTAGATGGTTCAGTTTTTGTCTATGAAACCGAAAAGTGGGGAGTTGACTCAATTGTTAATCAGGCGGTACGTCAGTTAATAATTGAGGGTTGACCATGGCAGCAAGGCCACGAAAAAAAGAATACCGCCATCTTCCTGATTATCTTTTTTTTGATAAAGATCGTGGCGTGTATAAGTTCACGCTTATAACTGGGAAAAAGAAAACTCTCGGTTCGGATCGAGTAATGGCTATCGCCATCGCCCGAGAATATAACCTGAGGATGCGCCCTGAAAATACACCATCGATAGATTCATTAATTCGGGAATCGGGAGGGCTGAATGGTGAAGCCCACCCGTTTTCTGAACATGTTGATCGCATTATGGAGAGAGCGATCAAAGATGAGCAGCCGTCTAAAAGCACACTTGACGATTGGAATAATGATGCCATCAGGGTTAAAGAATTTTTTAATAACATACCCGCATGCGACATTGAGCTTGAGCACGTAAATGCCTACATACGAAATTATCATTCTGAATCGTCGGCCAATGTTCAGAACCGAAAAGTTAGCTTCCTGAAAAAGCTATTCTCTTATGCTGTTGATGAATCGCTAATGATGGATAACCCTGCAACACGGAAAAAAATGCGGCGTGTCGATAAAAAGGTCCGCCGGCGACTTACTTTGGAGCAGTTCCTGGCCATACATGCAGCTGCTGAACCTTGGCTGAAGACTGCAATGGACCTTGCAATACAAACTACGCAAGCGCGCCTGGAAGTTTCCCGGATCCGGTACTCGATCAAGGAACCTAAAGAAGGGGTTTGCGGCTGTGTATGGTTCGATCAGGAAGAGGCTGGCATATTCGGAACGCTTTACATTCATCGGCAAAAAGTGCAGCACAAAGAGGCCTCACACGTAGCTATTCCGATCGGCATGGCCCTGAAAGAGATCATCGACAACAGCAGAGACAATGTGGCCAGTCCTTATGTTGTTCACCGGCTTCTGGAAAAGAGAAGCAATCCTATAAGCAAGGAAGTTAACCACCCAACACAGGTGGCCCCTGATTATTTGAGCAGGGCATTTTCAGAGCTGCGGGACCGGATAGGTGTAGCGGCAGAATTACCTATCAAAGAAAGGCCAACTTTCCACGAGATTAGAGCGCTGGCGGCTCATATTTTCGAAAGACAAGGTATCGATCCGCAGGCAAGGATGGCCCATAGTGATGCAAAATCGACAAAAATTTATACCCAGAACCATGTTGAATGGGTAGAAGTTCCTCATGCTGAAATTGTCTTTAAAGCCGGGTGATGTATGGGGAAAAACCTACCCGTAACTCATTGATGTATATAGTGCGGATTTTGCAAAAAATGCACTGTTTGCATATACAGTCAAACATGCCGTAGCACCAGTATTTACAAGGGTTGCAGCGGCTTTAACGCAGTGACATGGGGTGTCGGGGGTCGGAGGTTCAAATCCTCTCGTGCCGACCAAAAACATATTGAAAACCAGCCTGATGGCTGTTTTTTTTATTTCGCCTCGTCCGGCGTTTTGCGCAGATACACAAGCGTAGTCAGACAAATCACCGCTCCGGCATAAAACGTATATTCCGCGCCAAACGTTTCCCATATCGCGCCGGCTCCCACGCTGGCGATTAATAATCCCACGCCGCTGACCAGACTAAAAATACCGAAAGCCGTGCCGCGCAGATCGGGCGGTGCGGTTTTAGCGATCATTGCCGCCAGTAGTCCCTGGGTCATACCCATATGTATTCCCCAAAGCGCGACGCCTAAAATGCCCCCCATCCAGTGGCTGCTCAGCGCCAGAACAACATCTGCACCAATCAGCACCATTAGCCCCCACTGCAGAAGCCGGGTGTGGCTCATGCCATCAGAAAGTTTGCCAAAAGGGTATGCGGAAAGGGAATAGAGTACGTTCATGACCACCATCACCAGCGGAATAAGGGCCAGAGGAACGCCCGACTGCTGCGCACGAAGGACGAGAAAAGCCTCGCTAAACCGGGCAAGCGTGAACACTGCACCAAGGCCAATCACCCACCAGCACGCTTTACCCAGCCGCCTTAAATTCTCTCGTTTAATGGGATTAGTACGTTTATGTTCGAGGGGAGTTTTCGGCTCCTGAAGGCCAAAATAGAGCAAGGCAACTGAAAGCAGACCGGGGATAAGGGCTATCCAGAAAACAGTGCGAAAGTCGTTGTCCAGCAATAGCATTAAGCTTACGGCCAGTAATGGGCCAAGAAATGCGCCTGTGGTATCCATTGACTGACGCAGACCATATGCCGCACCACGCATTTCCGGCGGCGTGACGTCTGCAACCAGTGCATCCCGCGGTGCGCCCCGTATCCCCTTCCCCGTACGATCTATCAGACGTGCGCCTAAAACCATCCCGGAAGAGGAGGCTAATGCGAAAAGAGGTTTGCTTAGCGCCCCCAGGCCATACCCTAGCAGGGCCAGCCCCTTACGTTGACCCAGGTAGTCGCTTATCGCCCCCGAAAAGACCTTAATAAAAAGCGCAGTGGCCTCCGCCAGCCCTTCAATCAGGCCGATAAACAGCACGCTCGTACCGAGGGTGGTCATCATAAAAAGTGGCAGCAGGCTGTGAATACTCTCTGACGAGATATCCATCAACATACTGACGCCTCCCACAACCCAGACGCCTTTGGGGATCTGGCTGAGCACTGGAAATCTGGAACGCATCTACTGCTCCTGCTTTAAAAACAGTTGCCTGAATGCTTACAGGATAGGATATCGCGGATTAAAAAAACCTGAGGAGAGTGGGATGAGACCATAAAAAAAGCCATCCGGCAGGATGGCTTAGTTATCGCAGGTCGACGCCTAATGCTTCTCACGTCCGCCCAGGAAGAAAATGCCCAGCGGGATGGCCAGCAGAACGGTGAACACCAGGCTGTAGACGAAGATCATCGCCGACTGCAGGACATACATGCTGGTTGTCCAGGCTGAGAGGGGAATATTGTACTGTTCGATAACGCCAACAATGGTTGCCCGCCCTACGCACGCGGCTGCAATCATAAATACGACCAGCAGCGCCAGGAGGAACTTGCGGCCTTCAGGCGTTTTCAGTTTTGCACGAACCATCTCTCTTCCCTTTTACAGATGAATAACAATATATAGGGTCTAAAATAACACGAACTGGCACCCGACTCCACACCAGCATAAACAACCACTAAACAGGTAAATTAAAAGCGCATAACGCTACCTATAGTGAAAATGTAAGTAAATAACACCAATCATTCATCATTGTTATGTTAACCTGCGCAAGATCGTTTTGACATAAAGGAATGACAATGAAAAACGCACCTAAATTTGCCATCGCCCTCATCGCCGCCGCGTGCGTCAGCAGCAGCGCTTTCGCCAGCGAAACCCCAAAACAGCAGCCGCTGGAAAAAGTGGCTCCGTACCCGCAGGCGGACAAAGGGATGAAGCGTCAGGTGATTCAGCTGCCGGTTCAGCAGGATGAAGCGAACTTTAAAGTGGAACTATTAATTGGCAAGACGCTCGAAGTGGACTGCAACCAGCACCGCCTGGGCGGTCAGCTGGAAAGCAAAACCCTGGAAGGCTGGGGTTACGACTATTACGTCTTTGACAAAGTGACCTCTCCGGTCTCTACCATGATGGCCTGCCCGGACGGCAAGAAAGAGAAGAAATTTGTAACGGCGTATCTGGGCGACAACAGTCTGTTGCGCTACAACAGCAAGCTGCCGATCGTGGTCTATACGCCTGAAAACGTGGAAGTGAAGTATCGCATCTGGAAGGCTGATGAGAACATCGGACAAGCCGTAGTACGTTGAAATTAAGTCGGGTGGCGGCTTCGCCTTACCCGACCCCGAAAGGGTGCGCTCTGGTGCCCTCACCCCGCCCCTCTCCCACTGGGAGAGGGAGAAAACACTAAAAACGGTAACGGATGTTACCGTTTTGCTTTTATCTTACAGCGCGATATCCGCAACCGGTTTGTTTTCCGGCTGAGGCTTCAGCTCCGCTTTTGGCGCCGCATCCGCAGCCTGTGGCTTGATGTACTGCAGCTGCAGTACGCGGCTGGTGTATTCCAGCTCCTGCTCCGTCGCGCTCACGTTGCCGTTCAGCTTCGTGCCGTAGGATGGAATAATGGTTTTCAGCTTCGCCTGCCATTCCGGGCTGGCGACTTTATCTTTAAACACTTTTTCCATCAGGTGCAGCATGATTGGCGCAGCGGTAGACGCGCCCGGCGACGCACCCAGCAGCGCGGCGATGGTGCCATCCTTATCGCTTACCACTTCGGTACCCAGACGCAGCACGCCACCCTCTTTCGGATCGCGCTTGATGATCTGTACGCGCTGACCCGCCTGCCACAGACGCCAGTCTTCTTTTTTCGCCTGCGGATAGTACTCTTTCAGCGCCTCGAAACGGTCGTCGTCAGAGAGCATCACCTGGCTAATCAGGTATTTCACCAGGTCGAAGTTATCCAGACCCACGTCCATCATCGGCTTGACGTTAGAGGTGGTCGTGGCGCTGAGCAGATCCCACAGGGAGCCATTTTTCAGGAACTTGGTGGAGAAGGTCGCGAACGGCCCAAACAGCACCACGCGTTTGCCGTCAAGCATACGGGTGTCGATATGCGGAACAGACATCGGCGGTGCGCCAACGGAAGCCTGGCCGTACACTTTTGCCAGATGACGATTCACCACTTCCGGGTTATCGGACACCAGGAACTGGCCGCCCACCGGGAAGCCCGCGTAGTCGTCCGCTTCCGGAATACCGGACTCCTGCAGCAGCTTCAGCGCCGCGCCGCCCGCACCGATAAAGACAAACTTCGCCTTGATGACGTGCTCGGCTTCGTTGTTTTTCAGATCGGCGACGGTCACGCTCCAGCTGTTATCCGCGTTGCGCTTGAAACCGCGCACTTCGGTGCTGAGCTGCAGGTTGAAGTTCTCTTTTTTCTTCAGAGACGTCACCAGCTGACGGGTAATTTCGCCGTAGTTAACGTCGGTACCAATTTCGGTACGAGTTGCCGCCACTTTCTGGTTCGGGTCACGACCTTCCATGACCAGCGGAGCCCACTCTTTAATCTGCGCGTGGTCTTCAGAGTATTTCATCCCGCGGAACAGCGTGCTCTGCTGCAGAGCGGCGTAGCGCGCGCGCAGGAAGTTAACGTTCTGCTCACCCCACACAAAGCTCATGTGCGGCACGGTGTTGATGAAGGAGTGCGGGTCGTGCATCACGCCGCTGTTGACCTGATGAGACCAGAACTGGCGAGAAACCTGGAATGCTTCGTTGATCTCTACCGCCTTCTCGATACTAATGGAACCGTCCTTTTTCTGCGGCGTATAGTTCAGTTCCATGAGTGCCGAATGTCCGGTACCGGCGTTATTCCATCCGTTCGAACTCTCCTGCGCCACGCCATCAAGGCGCTCGACCATGGTCATAGACCAGTCCGGCTGCAGTTCTTGCAGATAGGTTCCCAGCGTGGCGCTCATGATACCGCCACCAATTAAAAGGACGTCCGTTTCCTGCTCTTTTGGTGCGTCAGCTTTCGCCGCCATGGAGACGGTGTTAAGCCCCACGGCCAGAGAAAAGAGCATGGCAGTCATTTTTTTCATAATTTATGCCTTAGTGTAAAAGTGCTTGATGCGTGGAAATTGCAGGTGAAAAAAGCTGCGGGGGCACGGTAACAACTTTTAAATATTGTTTAAAGGTTACGAAATTATTGTAATTGTGAAATTTAATGATGGATTGTTTGTGAGGAATTATCGATGCGTCTGGTAAAGCGCGGTTTTACTGGCTAATATGTTGCGTTTTGTGATCGCGCGCACGGAAGCCTGCCCTAACCAGCGAACTGTTATGTCCCTACCCCATTCTGCTGTATCCCCCGAAGACCGCGTAGCCAACGTGTTGCGTTCCCCAAAGCGGCTGACGCGTGAAACGCTGGCAGGCGTGATTACCGCCCTGGCGCTGATCCCCGAGGTTATCTCATTTTCGGTGGTGGCGGGCGTTGACCCGAAGGTCAGCCTGATCGCCTCCGTGGTGCTGTGTCTTGCCCTGTCTGTACTCGGGGGCCGTCCGGCGATGGTCACGGCAGCGGCCGGTTCCGTGGCGCTGGTCATTGGCCCGATGGTGCATCAGCACGGCGTACAGTACATACTTCCCGCCGTGCTGATGGCGGGCGTGATTCAGATTCTGTTTGGCGTGCTGGGCATGGCAAGGCTGATGCGCTTTATACCTCAGTCGGTCATGACCGGATTTGTTAACGCCCTGGGCATTTTGATCTTCTTCGCTCAGGTGCCGCATTTCTGGAGCCGAAGCCCGCTGATTGTGGGCCTGTTCGTCCTGACGCTGCTGATCGTGCTGTGGGTGCCGCGCTATATCAAAAGCATCCCTTCCCCGCTGATTGCGATTGTTGTGCTTACCTTGTTCACCGTTTCAACCGGTCAAACCCTGCCGACCGTGGGCGATGAAGGCTCCATGAGCGGAGGTTTGCCGGGTCTTACCGAGCTGCTGGTCCCGCTCAATGTGCAGACGCTGAGCATTATCTGGCCGTGCGCGCTGAGCATCGCGTTTGTCGGCCTGCTGGAATCCCTGCTGACGGCAAAGCTGGTGGATGAGCTGACCTCGACACCGTCAGGTAAACGCCGCGAAAGCATTGGACTAGGCGTCGGCAATATTCTGGCCGGATTTTATGGCGGGATTGCAGGCTGCGCGATGATCGGACAAACCATCGTCAACGTGGAGATGGGGAAAGGTCGAAGCCGCATTTCAACCTTTGCGGCGGGCATTGTGCTGCTGATCCTGGTGACGGCGCTCAGCGATGTGATGGACAACATCCCGATGGCGGTGCTGGCGGGTATTATGGCGATTGTCGCCGTCAAAACCTTCAGCTGGCACAGCCTTCAGCCAGCCACGGTGAAAACGGCCCCGATAGCAGAAACGGTCGTCATGCTGGTCACCGTTGCCGCCACGGTATCAACCGGCAATCTGGCGATTGGCGTGCTGGGCGGGATTATCGTCATGGCACTCCTCCCCGCCCGCATTAAGCGTCGACTTAAAGCAGAAAAATCGTCGCCAGCCCAAGAAAAATAAAGAAACCGCCGGTATCGGTGATGGCGGTGATCATCACGCTCGACCCCACCGCGGGGTCGCGCCCCAGTTTGGTCATCGTCAGCGGGATAATGACCCCCATCATTGATGCCACCAGCAGGTTCAGCACCATCGCCAGCATCATCACCCCACCCAGGGCCATATCGTCGTACAGCCACCAGGTGATGCCGCCCATAATCCCGCCCCACACCAGGCCGTTGATCAGCGCCACGCCCATCTCCCTGAAGATCAGAAAGGCGAAGTTACCGGGCTGAATATTTTCCAGCGCCAGCGCGCGGACGATCATGGTGATGGTCTGGTTTCCGGTGTTGCCGCCAATTCCGGCCACAATCGGCATCAGCGAGGCCAGCGCCACCAGCTGCGAAATGGTGTGTTCAAACCCGTCGATCACGCGGGAGGCGATAAACGCGGTACACAGGTTAATGGCCAGCCACGCCCAGCGCGTTTTCACCGCCTTGCCGACGGAGGCATGGACGTCATCTTCGGCGCTGATCCCGCCGAGCGCGCGCAGGTCGTTGTCGGTTTCTTCGTAGACCACATCAACGATCTCATCGATGGTCAGACGCCCCATCAGTTTGCCGACGGAATCCACGACGGCGGCACTCACCAGGTCGTCACGCTCGAAGGTACGCGCCGCTTTCTCCGCGTCGTCTTCCGGGGAGAAGACCATCGGCTCGTTTTCCATCACCTCGCTCACCTTCCGCTGGGTGCTGTTGAGCAGGATGGTTTTCAGCTCCAGCTCGCCAAGCAGGGTTTTATCCCGGGAGGTGACAAACAGTTTATCGGTGTTGTCCGGCATTTTACCCAGGCGACGCAGGTAGCGCTGCACGGTACCGAGCGTCACGTCCGGGCGCACCGTGATAACGCCGAACTCCATGATCGCGCCGACGCTGTTTTTCTCGTAGTGCATCACCTGACGCACGCGCGCCCGCTCCTCCGCAGGCAGCGACGCCAGCAGGCGACCGGTCAGGTTTCGCGGCAGATGCTGAACGAGGTAAATCTGCTCGTCGATATCCAGGGTTTGCAGAGCGTCGAGAATATCCCGGTCGCTCATCTCGTCGATCAGGTCGTCCCAGACGTTTTCGGAGGCCTCAAGCAGCACCTGCCCGCGCTCGTGATCCTGCACCAGACGCCACAGGGCGTGACGTTCTTCCGAGGGAAGCGCTTCAAGGGTATCCGCCAGATCCGGCGGGGGTAAATGAGCAACCAGCGCACCTACCTCAGCAATATCGTCGGCCAGGGTGCCGACATCATATTGCTCAGCCAGGGTGAGTTTGCCTAAAAGCGTAGAAGTGACCGCTTTATCGGTCGTGAGAAGCCAGATGAGTCGCGCGCGCTCCTGGTCACGCTGTCTGGCGCTGTTTTTCTTTAATACCGACATCAATCATAAATCCATTAAATGAGTTGGGGTTAAGCATAGCGCGGGGATATGTAAATAAGAATAAACAACGCGGCGGGATGGAGAAAAAAGCGGCATCGCGGCCACGATTTATCCCCTCTCCCAGTGGGAGAGGGCCAGGGTAAGGGCATCAGGCCGTGCGCGCTACCGCGTCACGCGAGGCCGCATCGCGCTCTTCACCGGTCAGCTCGCTCAGCTTGCCGTCACGCATCTCCAGCAGGCGGTCAGCATGAATGAAGTAGTGATCGTCGTGGCTGATGGCGAAAATGGTTTTGCCCATCTCCTGCATCAGCGGCAGCAGCACCTGATAAAACTCGCGGCGGAAATGCGGGTCCTGATCGGCCGCCCACTCGTCCAGCAGGATGATGTCACGCTCTTCCGCCAGCGCCAGCAGCAGCGCCACGCGCTTTTTCTGCCCTTTGGACAGCTTCAGGTTGAGGATCTTCCCGTCCTGTAACTCCAGCTTGTGCGACATCTGCAGCTGCGCCAGCCATTTTTCCACCAGCGCAGGATTGGCCGGTTGCCCTTCCGGCCCCAGCAGTTGGTCAAACAGCCAGACGTCGGTGAACACCGCCGAGAAAAGCTTGCGGTAATCCTCGGGCTTCTCCGCGCTCAGCGCCCTGCCGTCCAGCAAAATCTCGCCCGACTGCGGCTGATAGAGTCCGGTCAGCAGCATCGCCAGCGTAGATTTACCGCTGCCGTTGCCGCCGATGAGGAACAGCAGTTCACCGCGGCGGAGCGTCAGGTTGACCGGCCCCACGGAGAAGGCGCTGTCCTGATAGCGAAACGTGACGTTACGCAGCTCCAGCGTCTGCCAGTTCGGGAAGGTCTGCGGGCGCGGGAATTCGGCTTTAAACGGCGCGAGATCGAATTTTTTGAGCTTATTAAAGGCCACCTGCGCACTCAGCAGGGTGGGCAACGCACCGACCGCCGAGAGCAGCGGCGTGCGTAAAAACAGCAGCGTCAGCGAGTAGGTTGCCGCTACGTTGGTGTCCGCCCAGCCCAGGCCGTTCGCCATCCAGAATACCAGGCCAATGGCACCCAGCATCATAATGTTTGACCAGTTCACGGCGCTCAGGTGGAAGGTGTCGGCGCGAATAATATGATGACGGTATTCGCGCGCGTCCGGGATATAGAGATGATTAAAAATATGCTCGGCGCGCTCGCGGTTCAGGGTGAGCTCTTTGCGCCCTTCCAGCACCGTCTGGTAATCGTTATAAAGTTTATCTTCGGTTTCGCGCAGCACCGCCATGTGTTTATAGACGCGCGACACCAGCATAAAGCCGCCCCAGATGGTAATGGCAATCCACAGGGCGGTCACCGCCAGCATTTTGCTGGAGAGCCAGGCGAGATAGGCAGCCGATCCAAAGGTCAGAACGATCCCCTGCACCAGCTCCGGCAGCCGAACGAACGCGATGGTGATGGCGCGCACGTCGCTGGTCAGCCCCGCCAGCAGGGATGCGCTGCCGAGCTGCTCAACGCGCTCAACCTGAGTATCGAGGATCCGCTTGATAAACTCACTGCGCAAACGGAAAACGAAATGGTGCCCGAGCGCGGTCAGCGCCAGCTGGGAACCGAGCGTAACCGCCATCAACAGGAGCAGCAGGCCGAGAAACTCCGGCAGAACGGAGAGCGAGGTATCGACCATTTCAATCAACCGCACGTTAATAAACGCGATCAGGCCAATACCCAGCGCGGCGCTGGCGAGGCTTAACGCCATTACTGCAATGAAGGGCCAGCGATACTGACGCCAGACGAGGAGAAGTAGTTGCATGCAGGCAATCCGGACAATAAAAATCAGCCAGCAGTGTAAACTGCCCTGCGTGTACATCAAGAATAATTCTTATTTTAGTTTACTGTACCCCGCCTGACGAAAGGTCAGGTTATAACGGTACTCGCCCGTGAGCGGGTGAACCCCGGGCTTCAGCGGCTGAATGCCGTGATAATACAGCCGCGACTCCCTGCCCCACACCACCACATCGCCATGTTCCAGCATGATGCGCTTGAGCGGGTCGTTGCGGCGTAATCCCCCAAACTGGAAGACGGCAGGCAAACCTAACGATACCGAAACGATAGGCGCGCGCAGATCGGGTTCATCCTTGTCCTGATGCAGCGAGAGCTTCGCGCCAACGGCGTAGCGGTTGATCAGGCAGGCATCCGGCCGGAAGTCAGGATACTGCGCTGCTACGGCGGCCTCGTGGCAGAGAGCCTGAAAAACCGCGGGCATCGGGGGCCACGGCTGGCCGGTAGCGGGATCGTTAGGGGCATACAGATAGCCCCGCTCGTTCGTCGCCCAGCCCAGTTCCCCGCAGTTGGCCATGGCTACCGACATGATGTAGCCGCCCGGCGTCACCATATGGCGAAACGGCGAAACCGCCGTCACCTCGTCGATACCGGCCAGCAGCGCCGCCGCACGGGAGAGCGCAAAGCGGCGCAGGATCACAGCCCCCGGCGCAAGCGGCTCCTGCCAGGGTTCAGCATCCGCAAAAAGATCGAGCATTATCCCTCCTGGCGTTTCGCCTCGCGTTTCAGTAATAGCGCTTTTCGCGCCGTCCCCCAACGGTAACCCGACAGCGCGCCGTCGTTACGAACCACGCGATGACAGGGGATCACAATCGCCAGCGTGTTTGCCGCACAGGCTCCGGCAACGGCGCGTACCGCACTGGGCTGGCCAATCGCCTGCGCCACCTGCTGGTAACTTGCCGTTTCGCCGCAGGGAATGTTGCGAAGGGCCTGCCAGACGCGCTGCTGGAAAGCGGTTCCGCGAATATCCAGCGGCAGCGCAAGCGGTACGTCGCGGTTATCAATACTGGCAATCACCTGCTGGACCCGCTGCGCGAAATCCTCTTCCAGCGGCGCATGTGCTGCTTTTGGAAATTGCGCGGCAAGCTCTTCGGCTAATTCTTCATCGCTGTCACCCAGCAGGATCGCGCAGATCCCCCGCTCGCTTTCTGCCACCAGACAGCGTCCTAACGAACAGTCGCTGATGGCATAACGCACCGCCACATCCCCTTTGCGGTACTGCTTCGCCGTCATGCCCAGCGCATCGTTGGCTTTACGATAATAGCTGCTGCTGTCGGGAAACCCCGCTGCCAGCACGGCGTCGGTAATTTTGTCTCCCTGTGCAAGCGCGGTGCGCAGTCGCTGGCCTCGCGCCGCCTGCTGCCAGGCTTTTGGCGTCATGCCGGTCACGGACTTAAACAGACGGTGGAAATGGAAAGGACTCATGGCGACCTGCTGCGCCAGCCCCTCCAGGGTTAGCGTGGGATCCTGCTCCAGAAGACGGCAGGCGTGTTCCACTTTTGCCAGCTTCTGCTCCTGCGGATCGCGTTTGTCCGGCATGCAGCGCTTGCACGGGCGAAACCCTGCCTGTACGGCGTGGTGGGCATCGGGATAAAAGCGGACGTTTTTACGCAGCGCGTGGCGGGCACGGCATGACGGACGGCAGAAAATTCCCGTCGTCTGCACGGCGAAGACAAACCGCTCGTCAGCGCGCGGATCGCGGGCCAGCACGGCCTGCCAGCGATCCTCATCGGTAATAAAGGTCGGGTTTCTCATTATCGGCTCCTCATGTAAGCATACATAGAGCGTGCCTGAGCGCCAGTGATAAAAAACCCGCAACCTTGCTTTTTAATTTTTGTCGTGCACCAGGAAACTCTTGAACTGCGGCGAGCTCCAGGTTTTGAACCCGTCGCCCTCTTTGGTGATCATATAAACCGCCAGTCCTTCCTGGCGAACCACCTCTTTGGCTTTTTCCGGGCCGAGAACCATTAATCCGGTATCCCAGGCATCCGCTTCCAGCGCGGTGGGGGCAATGACCGTCACCGAGACCAGATTATGCGTGATGGGACGGCCGGTCTGCGGATCGATAACATGCGAAATACGCTTCCCGTCAAGCTCGTAATAGTTACGGTAGCTTCCGGAAGTACTGATGCCGTGACCGTTGATATCCACTATCGCCTGCACGGCATTTTGCCGATCGGTCGGTTTTTGAATCGCTACGCGCCACGGCTTATCGCTGGCGTTCATCCCCCGGCTGACTAACGCGCCGCCCACGGAGACCAGATAGCGGGAAATGCCTTCCTGGGCCATCAGCGCAGCAAGATGATCCGCCGCATACCCTTCCCCAACCGTCGACAGATCGACAAACAGATCGGGGATATCTTTTTGCAGGTACTGTTGCCCGTACTGATTGATCACCGTCAGATGCTGCAGCCCTGTCCGGGCGCGGGCGTCATCAATGGCCGCCTGTTCAGGCGTTGTCATCGGCTGTTTGTTAGGGCCAAATCCCCAGAGGTTCACCAGAGGTCCGACGGTCACATCCATCGCCCCGTTGGTTTTGTAACCCACGCGTATGGATTCGGTCACGATATCGGCCATCGCTTCGCTCACCGGCCACAGGGAGGTACTGGTGGAGAGATTAAAGCGCATCAGCGCCGAGTCATTTTTATAGGTTGAGAGCAGCTGATCGTCGGCATCCAGCTGAGACTGGATTTTGCCGCGAAGTTCATCTGTGCGCGTTTTATCGAGGTTCATCACGCTGACGCGCCAGAAGGTGCCCATCGTTTTGCCTTCGAGCACCGTCGCGGCGGGTGCGTCGGTTTTCGCCACGGGAGTGGGATCGTTACACGCGGTCAGGAAAAAAAGCATAGCCAGAAAGCTGGCGCGTAAAAAAGTCATGTCCATTCATTATTATCCTCATGCCAGGGCGGCAAGAGTACACCAAAACGGGTGAGTTGTGAGAATCCGGGAAGCACAAAAAAGGGGCCATCAGGCCCCTTACGTCACACGGTGAAGCGATTAGAACTGGTAAACCAGGCCCAGCGCGACGATATCGTCAGTACCGATACCCGCCTGACGGGTGAATTCATTTTCATCAACCAGGTTGATTTTGTAATCCACGTAGGTAGACATGTTTTTGTTGAAGTAGTAAGTCGCACCAACATCAACATATTTCAGCAGATCCTGATCGCCGTAACCTTCGATGTCTTTTCCTTTAGACTGCAGGTAAGCCACGGATGGACGCAGGCCGAAGTCGAATTGGTACTGAGCAACCACTTCGAAGTTCTGCGCTTTGTTAGCGAAGCCGTAAGCGGTAGTCGGGCTGCTGCCGTTAGAGGTACCGAAACGGGTTGCGTTGTAGGTCTGGGAGTACTGCGCTGCCAGATAGATGTTGTTGGCATCGTATTTCAGGCCACCAGAATAGACTTCTGCGTTATCGCCATGACCGTAAACGCTTGCGCCGTTCTGATCGGCGGTACGTTTGGAGGAGGACATTGCGCCGCCCACGCTGAAACCTTCGCCCAGGTTATAGGTCACGGATGCACCGTAGCCGTCGCCGTTCTGTTTCAGCAGGCTACGGCCACCTACGTTTTCACCGCTTACGCTGCCGTTTTTACCCTGATACTGCAGGGCAAAGTTCAGACCATCCACCAGACCGAAGAAGTCCTGGTTACGGTAGGTCGCTACGCCGTTAGCACGGGACTGCAGGAAGTTGTCTGCGCCGTAGGTATCGCCGCCAAATTCTGGCAGAACGTCAGTCCAGGAGGTTACGTCGTAGATTACGCCGTAGTTACGACCGTAATCGAAAGAACCCGCGTCACCGAATTTCAGACCCGCGAACGCCACACGCGTCCAGGCATCGTTTTCGCTTTCGGAGGTGTTGCCCTGGATCTGGTATTCCCACTGGCCGTAACCGGTCAGCTGATCGTTAACCTGAGTTTCGCCTTTGAAGCCAAGACGCATGTAGGTCTGGTCGCCGTCGGCACCCTTGTCGTCAGAGAAATAGTGCAGACCATCGACTTTGCCGTACAGATCTAATTTGTTGCCATCTTTGTTATAAATTTCGGCCGCATTTGCTGCGCCTGCCACCAGGAGTGCTGGTACCAGGAGGGACAGTACTTTAACTTTCATTTTATTAACCCTCTGTTATATGCCTTATAATTGCCACTGCTTACTGGTTAACCCTCATTAACCAGTCGGCAATTTCATTCTCCTCAAAATTACAGAATAATCCAATGCGAATATGATACGAAAACTTTGAAGATGTTTCATTTATCTATAAACATGTTTCAAAATGTAAATATCAAGGAACTTTTACAAAGCACAAATAGCTTAGAAAATTAGCACTTATAATCAAACGAAAAAACACCCCATAAACATCAGTAAGTTACAATAAAATCCGTTACAGCACTGAATGACAAAACAAGATCGCAGCTAATCTCTAAAATAACTCTCGCTATCATCATTAACTTTATTTATTACCGTCATTCAGTTTTGAATGTCTGTTTATCCCTAATTGAACCGGATGCTTCGCATTCGGTTTTTTTTTACCTTTCTTTACGTAACTTCTCTTTTTTTGTGCTACCGCACCGTAATTGTAACGACTATTAACTAAATTCTCGTCGGGTATTCTTCGAAGTCCATAAATTGGTGCAAAACTTAATTTCTTGTTAATTCGTGCTATTTATTGACGGCGTGGGTCGATTATTTGTACGCGCATGGCGAGTTTGTACATGTTTTCTGCACTCTCCGCCGCCGATATTGCCCGGAGAAAAAGTCGCCTCTTCCAGGACAGTCGCGCTGGAAATTCAGTTATTACCCTTTATACTGCCCTATCGCCACAGAGCACGACCATAACGGGTTAAAGATATCAATGAGTCAGACTGAAACTACCGCCCCGAGCAAATTCTCCCTTCTCCCCGGGAGCATCACCCGTTTCTTTCTTCTTTTGATCGTTGTGCTGTTAGTCACCATGGGGGTGATGGTACAAAGCGCGGTTAACGCCTGGCTGAAGGATAAGAGCTATCAGGTCGTTGATATCACTCATGCCGTGCACAAGCGCATAGACACCTGGCGCTACGCCACCTGGCAGATTTACGACAATATCGCGGCTGCCCCGACCTCCTCATCCGGGGATGGACTTCAGGAGACGCGGCTTAAGCAGGATGTCTATTATCTCGAAAAACCGCAGCGTAAGACCGAGGCTCTTATTTTCGGTTCTCACGACAGCGCGACGCTTGAGATGACGCAGCGTATTTCGACCTATCTGGATACCCTCTGGGGTGCCGAAACGGTACCGTGGTCGATGTATTATCTGAACGGTCAGGATAACAGCATGATCCTGATCTCAACGCTGCCGTTAAAAGATCTCTCGTCCGGCTTTAAAGAGACAACCGTGGGCAGCATCGTCGATTCCCGTCGGGCAGAGATGCTGCAGCAGGCGAACGCCCTTGATGAACGTGAGAGTTTCTCTTCCCTGCGTCGTCTGGCCTGGCAAAACGGCCATTATTTTACCCTGCGTACCACGTTCAACCAGCCCGGACATCTGGCGACGGTGGTGGCCTTCGATTTACCGATTAATGATTTAATCCCGCCGGACATGCCGCTCGACAGCTTCCGCCTGGAGCCAGACACCAGCACCCAGAACATGCGTGCGGCGTCTGACAAAGAGGCCGCAGAGAGCGTATCGATCTCCTTTAACGGCTCGAAAATCGAAATTGCCTCATCGCTGAACTCGACCGGTATGCGCCTGGTGTGGCAGGTACCGTTTGGCACGCTGTTGCTCGACACCCTGCAAAATATCCTGCTGCCTCTGCTGCTGAATATCGGTCTGCTGGCGCTGGCCCTGTTTGGCTACAGCACCTTCCGTTTCCAGACGGGTCGTCAGAGCGACGCCTCTGCGGTTCCGGCCGGCACCAGCAATGAGCTGCGCGTATTGCGTGCACTGAATGAAGAGATTGTTTCCGTGCTGCCGCTTGGGGTCCTGGTTCACGATCAGGAGGCGAATCGTACGGTGATGAGCAACAAAATTGCCGACCATCTGCTGCCGCATCTTAACCTGCAGAACATCACCACCATGGCGGATCAACACCAGGGGGTGATTCAGGCCACCATCAACAATGAACTGTACGAGATCCGTCAGTTCCGCAGCCAGGTGGCTCCCCGCACGCAAATCTTCATTATTCGCGACCAGGATCGCGAAGTGCTGGTCAATAAGAAGCTCAAGCAGGCGCAAAGGCTGTATGAGAAAAACCAGCAGGGGCGCGCCGCATTTATGCAGAACATTGGCGATGCCTTCAAGCAGCCGTTAAAAACGCTGGCGACCCAGGCGGCGGCGTTAAACACCTCTGAAAGCCACCAGCTTGCCTGCCAGGCCGATTCGCTGGTCAGAATGGTTGATGAGATCCAGCTGGCGAACATGCTGGAGAATGATTTCTGGAAGGGAACGCCAGCCCTCTTCTCCATTCAGGATTTGATCGATGAAGTGGTGCCTGAAGTACTGCCCGTCATCAAGCGCAAAGGGCTGCAGCTGCTGATCAATAACAATCTCCCTGCGAATGACGAACGCCACGGCGATCGCGAAGCGCTGCGCCGCATTCTGCTGATGATTATTCAGTACGCCGTGACCACCACGCAGATCGGCAAGATCACCCTTGAAGTCAGCACCGAGGAGTCAGCAGAAGACCGTCTGACGTTCCGCATCCTGGACACCGGGGAAGGCGTCACAACGAGCGAAATTGATAATCTGCACTTCCCGTTCCTGAATGACACGCAGAGCGATCGCTACGGCAAGGCCAATGCCCTGACCTTCTGGCTGTGCGATCAGCTGGCGCGTAAGCTCGGCGGCCACCTGAATATCAAAGCCCGTGAATCCCTCGGCACCCGCTATTCTCTGCACGTGAAAATGGCGGCCAATCCGCAGGAAGAAGATGAGGAACGTCTGCTGGATGATGTCGTGGTGATGGTCGACGTGACCTCGAACGAGATCCGCAATATTGTCGTTCGTCAGTTAGAAAACTGGGGAGCGGCCTGCATCACGCCGGATGAAAGACTTGCAAGTCAAGAATTTGATCTGTTTTTAACTGATAATCCGTCTAATCTTACTGCCTCCGGCTTGCTTTTAAGCGATGATGAGTCAGGCGTGCGGAAAATCGGCCCTGGCCAGCTGCGCGTCAACTTTAATATAAGCAATGCGATGCAGGAAGCTGTACTACAACTAATAGAAGAGCAGCTGGCGCAGGAAGAGATAACGGAGTCACCGTTAGGCGGCAATGAAAATGCCGAGCTTCACGCCAGCGGATACTATTCACTCTTTGTTGATACAGTACCAGATGATGTTAAGCGGTTGTATACTGAGTCCGCTGCGAATGATTTTGCAGCGCTGGCACAGACAGCACACCGGCTTAAAGGGGTGTTTGCCATGCTTAATCTGGTTCCCGGCAAGCAGTTATGTGAAACGCTGGAACATCTAATTCGTGAGAAAGATGCCTCTGGCATTGAAAAATACATCAGCGACATTGACGCCTACGTCAAAAGCTTGCTGTAGCAAGGTAGCCTTATACATGAACAATATGAACGTAATTATTGCCGATGACCATCCGATTGTACTGTTCGGTATTCGCAAATCACTTGAACAGATCGAGTGGGTGAATGTAGTCGGTGAATTTGAAGACTCTACAGCACTGATCAATAACCTCCCAAAGCTTGATGCGCACGTGCTCATTACCGATCTCTCCATGCCTGGAGACAAATACGGTGATGGGATCACGCTCATCAAATACATTAAGCGTCACTTCCCGGATATCTCGATCATTGTTCTGACCATGAACAATAACCCGGCGATCCTGAGCGCGGTGTTGGATCTGGACATCGAAGGGATTGTGCTGAAACAGGGCGCCCCGACCGATCTGCCAAAAGCGCTCGCTGCGCTGCAGAAAGGCAAGAAGTTCACGCCTGAGAGCGTCTCTCGTCTGCTGGAAAAAATCAGCGCGGGTGGCTACGGTGACAAACGCCTGTCCCCGAAAGAGAGTGAGGTTCTGCGCCTGTTCGCAGAAGGTTTCCTGGTAACCGAGATTGCCAAGAAGCTGAACCGCAGCATTAAAACCATCAGCAGCCAGAAGAAATCAGCGATGATGAAGCTGGGCGTGGACAACGATATTGCTCTGCTGAACTATCTCTCCTCCGTTACGCTGAGCGCAACGGACAAGGATTGATCCCGGACGGGTGTGTGGCCTGATGCCCTCACCCCGTCCCTCTCCCACGGGGAGGGGGTGAAAAAACGAAAAGGCCCTTGCGGGCCTTTTTTATATTCTGGTTTTTCTCACGCGATCCGCGTAAATCGACAACGTCTGCTTCAGCACGTCCAGCGTCACCGGTTTCGACAGACAGCTGTCCATGCCTGACTCCAGACAACGCTGTTTCTCTTCCGCCAGCGCGTTCGCCGTTACGCCCACTACCGGCAGCGTCAGGCCAAGCTGTCGGATGCGCTGCGTCAGACGGTAGCCGTCCATGTTTGGCATGTTGACGTCGCTAAGCACGATATCAATATGATTTTTACTCAGCACATTCAGCGCATCCACGCCGTCATTGGCGGTTTTGCATTGGTAGCCCAGCGATCCAAGCTGGTCAGCCAGCAGGCGACGGTTAATCGGATGGTCATCCACCACCAGAATCATCATATCGTCATTCACCGACGCCAGAGACTCCGGTGACGGCAATCCGCCCGCGCCGTCGCGCTCTTCCAGCTCCACTTTGTAGATGCGCGCCAGCAGGCTCAACAGCTCGTGCGGCGTTGCAACACTGTGTACCCATTCCCCGGGCGCGCGCTCGACAGGAATGCCGATGTGGCGACGGCAGAAGAGCACCGACCCTCTCCCCTGCCACGGCTGCTCCGGCATCTCGTCGGCGATCAGCACATCGTCCACATCCGGCGTTTGACCTTCATAGAGACACACCCTCACGCCGCTGTGGGCAAGCAGCGCCGTCAGGTAGTCATTCAGCGAGGCGTTATGCACCGCCAGCCAGCAGCGCTTGTCGCTCAGCCCGTCCACCGTCGCTTTTGCCGGATACTGCGCCGAATAGAGCGGAATACGGATGGTGAACTGGCTGCCCATGCCGGGCTCGGTATCCACAGAGATATCGCCGTCCATCATGCTGACGAGCTTCTCACAAATCGCCAGCCCCAGTCCGGTGCCCTGGAAGTTACGCTGCACGCCGGTCCCGACCTGGAAGAACGGGTCGAACAGGCGAACCACTTCCTTCGCCGGGATGCCGACACCCGTGTCGCGCACGCGAATGCTCAGGTAATCCCCCGCCCGGCAGACGTGCAACACGATACAGCCAACGTCGGTGAATTTGATGGCGTTGCTGAGCAGGTTAGAAATGACCTGCTGCAGACGCATCGGATCGCCGTGCAGCGTCAGCGGCACGTCAGGTTCAATGAAGCAGTAGAGCCCCAGCTGTTTACGCACCACCAGCGGCAGATAGTTGGCGCTGATGTGGTTCATCACCTCGCGCGGCGAGAACTCCCGCGGTTCGATTTTCAGCTGCTCAGACTCAATTTTAGAGAAGTCGAGAATATCGCTGATGATTTTCAGCAGCAGGCTGGAGGAGTTGTTCATTGCCGTCACCAGCCTGTCGACCCCTTTCGGCAACTCTTTGGTCTGCAGCAGGTCGAGGTTACCGATGATCCCGTACAGCGGCGTTCGCAGCTCGTGGCTGACGGTGGCAAGGAACATGGATTTCGACTGGCTGGCCTGCTCCGCGGCCTGCGCCATCTCCTGCAACGACTCTTCCATCTTCACGCGCGCGGAGACATCCACCAGCACGCAAATCGCCACGTTTTCATTGCGATAGCGGGAATGCACAAAGCTGATCTGCAGGTTGGTGTGCGTGCTGGTGAGCACATCGACAAAGTTAACCTGCTGACCGCAGATAATTTGCGTCAGCCTCTGGCGGTCCTCGTGCGTCAGCATGTTAAGGTAGTTATGCGCCAGCTCGTTACTCAGGATGTTGGTTCCGTCCTGGGTACGCAGAATGCAGATCCCCACCGGCGCCGACGCGACAATCTTACGGTTAAACTGCTCGTGTTCCTCCAGCCGCTGGGCGTCGCTTTCGGCCGGAATAAAGATTTTCCGCTCATACATGCGCGCCAGGGTAAACAGCGCCCCGCCCGCGATCAGGTTCAGCAGAATCGCATTCATGATGAGAATACGTATCCGCTCAAGCACCATATCCACCGGCAGCGAATAGACAATACTCAGTGACGAAGGCGGCAGGCTCTTCTTCAGCACCAGCTCGCGGAAGCCCGAGGTATAGCCAAACCACGACCGCTCCTGCATCCAGTGCGGTTCAACGTTTAACCGGTTATCCGGCCCGGCGAGTGAGATCAGCTGATGACCGTTTTCATCCAGAATGGTCACCCCCATAGGCAGGCTGCCCGGAGTGAAAAAGTTTTCCATACGAATGGTCTGCTCAATCCCCAGCAGCGCCTGCAGGCGATTGCCCAGATACACCGGCGTCAGGGCGTAGAAATAGCCCACGCCCGGGCGCGGGCCCTGGCTAACCCAGAAGATGTTATTCCCGCGCTCGTCCTGCGGCGCATTGCGGTATTTCACAATACGTTCATGCAGGCTTTTCAGCGCATCGTCACGCTCAACGGGCACGTCGCGCAGGCCAAAGTCAGCCATGCAGAGATTTTCACTGCCAATCAGGAATACGCGGTTCAGGTCATAGGCGGCGGAGAAATTGTCGCGCCAGTAGCGCATAAACCAGGCAAGGGATTCCAGCGACCCGCGCCAGGTATTGCTCATGGTGGAGCAATCGGAATCCGGGAACAGCGGCTGGAAGTCCGGGACTTCGGTTTTGTCGTTACGCCCGCGAAGCGCAAGGATGCCGTTTTCCGCCGTCAGACGATTTTCGGCAATATACTTCAGCTCCTTCATCACGTCAGACGTTCGCTGAATGTAGCGCTGGGCCTGGTCGGAGCTTAAGTTAAACTCCTGGCGGATCTCCGCTTCTTTCTGGTGTAGCGCGTTAACGATGTAAAACACCGAGAACAAGGCCACCAGCAGCCAAAGCAAGAGCGCCAGCGCCCGAAACAGATAGCGAGAAACTTTCAGCGTAGTACGAAAGGAGACGAGGTATTTCAAGGGGGCGAGGCTCCGCCGTCGGGGTCAAAAGAATGTGGTTAAGGTAGCGGTAAACGCGCCAGGTCGCAACGTTGACTTATCTGCTTGTGCAAAAGAAAAGGGCCGGAATCCGGCCCTTTTTTGCATCAGGAGACATTACTCGTCAGCGTCATCCGCTACGTCATCGTCGGTGTCGGCTTCCGGCGCGATATCATCATCGCCTTCCGCAACGCTACCGTCGATGGAATCGAGCTCTTCGTCATCCACCGGCTCAGCAACTCGCTGCAGACCCACCACGTTTTCATCTTCCGCTGTACGGATGAGGATCACGCCCTGGGTGTTACGCCCCACCACGCTGATCTCAGAGACGCGGGTACGCACCAGCGTACCGGCATCGGTGATCATCATGATCTGATCGGCATCGTCTACCTGCACCGCGCCCACAACGGAACCGTTGCGCTCGGTCACTTTGATAGAGATTACGCCCTGCGTGCCGCGAGACTTGGTTGGGTATTCCCCTTCCGCCGTACGTTTACCGTAACCATTCTGCGTCACGGTCAGGATAGCCCCTTCACCGCGCGGAATAATCAGAGAAACAACGCTGTCTTCGCCAGCCAGTTTGATACCACGAACGCCCGTAGCGGTACGACCCATTGCACGAACGGCGTTCTCTTTAAAGCGCACCACTTTACCGGCCGCAGAGAACAGCATCACCTCATCAGAACCGGAGGTCAGATCCACACCGATCAGCTCGTCGCCTTCGTTCAGGTTCACCGCGATGATCCCGGCGGAACGTGGGCGGCTGAACTCGGTCAGCGCGGTTTTCTTCACGGTACCGCTGGCGGTCGCCATAAAGACGTTCACGCCCTCTTCGTACTCGCGTACCGGCAGGATGGCGGTGATACGTTCGTTCGCTTCCAGCGGCAGCAGGTTAACGATTGGACGGCCACGCGCGCCACGGCTCGCTTCCGGCAGCTGATAGACTTTCATCCAGTACAGACGACCGCGGCTGGAGAAGCAGAGGATCGTGTCATGGGTGTTCGCCACCAGCAGGCGGTCAATAAAGTCTTCTTCTTTAATGCGTGCCGCAGATTTGCCTTTACCGCCACGACGCTGTGCTTCGTAGTCGGTCAGCGGCTGATACTTCACATAGCCCTGGTGAGACAGGGTGACCACCACATCTTCGCGGTTGATCAGATCTTCAATGTTGATATCAGAGCTGTTAGCGGTGATTTCGGTGCGGCGCGCATCGCCGAACTGATCGCGGACCAGTTCCAGCTCTTCACGAATCACTTCCATCAGACGCTCTGCGCTGCCCAGGATATGCAGCAGTTCAGCAATCTGTTCCAGCAGCTCTTTGTATTCGTCGAGCAGTTTCTCATGCTCAAGGCCGGTCAGTTTCTGCAGGCGCAGATCCAGAATCGCCTGAGCCTGCTGTTCAGTCAGGTAATACTGACCGTCACGCACGCCGAACTCAGGTTCCAGCCACTCAGGACGCGCTGCGTCATCGCCCGCACGTTCCAGCATCGCGGCGACGTTACCCAGATCCCACGGACGGGAAATCAGGGCGGCTTTCGCTTCCGCCGGGGTCGGCGCACGCCGGATCAGTTCAATGATCGGGTCGATGTTGGCCAGCGCAACCGCCAGCGCTTCAAGGATGTGCGCACGGTCGCGCGCTTTGCGCAGTTCGAAGATGGTACGACGGGTCACCACTTCACGGCGGTGACGCACGAACGCGCTCAGGATCTCTTTCAGGTTCATGATCTTCGGCTGACCATGGTGCAGCGCAACCATGTTGATACCGAAGGAGACCTGAAGCTGAGTCTGGGAGTACAGGTTGTTCAGCACAACCTCACCCACCGCGTCGCGTTTGATCTCAATCACAATGCGCATACCGTCTTTGTCAGACTCGTCACGCAGCGCGCTGATGCCTTCAACGCGTTTTTCTTTTACCAGCTCGGCGATTTTTTCAATCAGACGCGCTTTGTTCACCTGATACGGGATCTCGTGAACAATGATGGTTTCACGGCCGGTTTTAGCGTCCGCTTCCACTTCGGCGCGGGCACGGATGTAAATCTTGCCACGGCCGGTGCGGTACGCTTCTTCAATACCGCGACGACCGTTGATGATCGCCGCCGTCGGGAAGTCCGGACCCGGGATGTGTTCCATCAGCCCTTCAATGCTGATGTCTTCATCGTCGATATAGGCCAGGCAGCCGTTGATCACCTCGGTGATATTGTGCGGCGGAATGTTGGTTGCCATACCGACCGCGATACCGGACGAACCGTTAACCAACAGGTTCGGGATCTTGGTTGGCATCACATCAGGGATGCGCTCGGTGCCGTCGTAGTTATCGACGAAATCAACGGTCTCTTTTTCCAGGTCGGCCATCAGCTCATGAGCGATTTTCGACATACGGATTTCCGTATAACGCATCGCCGCAGCGGAGTCGCCGTCGACTGAACCAAAGTTACCCTGACCATCTACCAGCATGTAACGCAAGGAGAATGGCTGCGCCATACGAACGATGGTGTCATAAACGGCGGTATCACCATGCGGGTGATATTTACCGATGACGTCACCGACGACGCGGGCAGATTTTTTATAGGCTTTATTCCAGTCATTGCCCAATACGTTCATGGCGTATAGTACGCGACGGTGTACCGGCTTAAGGCCATCGCGGACGTCCGGCAGCGCACGGCCAACAATGACCGACATCGCATAGTCCAGATAGGAGCTCTTCAGCTCTTCCTCGATGTTAACCGGTGTAATTTCTCTCGCAAGGTCGCTCATCTAACCGCTATCCCTCTACTGTATCCCGGATTCAAAGGTCGCAAATTATAACACAGCCGAGGTGATTGAGGTAAACCTATACGCTTTATTCACGGGGATTGCCTGATATACTCCTTTGTCTTGCTAAATAAGGAGTAAAAGCGCCCATGAATGCCGAAAAATCCCCGGTGGCTCACAACGTTGACCACGAAGAGATTGCCAAATTTGAAGCGGTGGCGTCCCGCTGGTGGGATCTCGAAGGTGAGTTCAAACCGCTGCATCGCATTAACCCGCTGCGTCTGGGCTATATCGCGGAGCGTTCCGGCGGTCTGTTCGGTAAGAAAGTGCTCGACGTCGGCTGCGGCGGCGGCATCCTGGCTGAGAGCATGGCGCGCGAAGGGGCGAATGTTACGGGCCTGGATATGGGCTTTGAACCGCTGCAGGTGGCCCGCCTTCACGCGCTGGAGTCCGGCATACAGGTGGAATACGTGCAGGAAACCGTGGAAGAGCACGCGGCGAAACACGCCCATCAGTACGATGTGGTGACCTGCATGGAGATGCTGGAGCACGTTCCCGATCCGCAGTCGGTGGTGCACGCCTGTGCAAAACTGGTGAAACCGGGCGGCCAGGTCTTCTTCTCAACCATCAACCGTAACGGTAAAGCCTGGCTGATGGCCGTTGTCGGCGCGGAGTATGTACTGCGCATGGTGCCGAAAGGGACGCACGACGTGAAGAAATTCATCAAGCCTGCGGAACTGTTAGGCTGGGTTGACCAGACGTGGCTCAAAGAGCAGCACATCACCGGCCTGCACTACAATCCGCTGACCGATAAATTCAAACTCGCACCGGGCGTTGATGTTAACTATATGTTGCACACAACCGCCAAAAACGACTAACGTCATTCGTTATTCTTATAAAGATTGCGCGACATCATGTTGCGCAATTCTGACCTCCCGTTGAAGAAATCAGCACTCGATCAAATTTTGAATTTTTTTTCTTAATTATTGACATGTCTTCCAGGCCTTACGGTACGAGGACTTAGCCTTTTTTACCCTTTCACAACCTCAATTTAACGCCAAAATCAACCCTTGTGCTGAAAAGATTCGATACTAGAATACTCACCATATAGCGTTTTTCTTATCGCAAACCCCCTACATGTAGTATTTATCCACAGAGTTAGTCACAAGGCGGATCTGTGGATAAACGGGGGATATTTTTTATTTCACGGACAGGTAAAACCCACATGAATCAGAGTCTGCTGGTGACAAAGCGCGACGGTACTACCGAGCGTATCAATCTGGACAAAATCCATCGAGTTCTCGACTGGGCAGCAGAAGGACTGAACAACGTATCTATCTCCCAGGTTGAACTGCGTTCCCACATTCAGTTCTACGACGGCATCAAAACGTCTGATATCCACGAAACAATCATTAAAGCAGCGGCAGACCTCATCTCCCGCGAAGCACCGGATTATCAGTACCTCGCTGCACGTCTGGCGATTTTCCACCTGCGTAAAAAAGCCTACGGCCAGTTTGAGCCGCCGAAGCTTTACGATCACGTCGTGAAAATGGTTGAGCTGGGCAAATACGACACGCATCTGCTGGAAGACTATACGGAAGAAGAGTTCGAGCAGATGAACGGGTTTATCGATCACTGGCGCGACATGAACTTCTCCTACGCGGCGGTGAAGCAGCTCGAAGGCAAATACCTGGTTCAGAACCGTGTAACCGGTGAGATCTACGAAAGCGCCCAGTTCCTCTATATTCTGGTGGCCGCCTGCCTGTTCTCTAACTACCCGCGTGACACCCGTCTGGAATACGTGAAGCGTTTCTACGATGCGGTATCCACGTTCAAGATTTCTCTGCCGACGCCAATCATGTCTGGCGTGCGTACCCCAACCCGTCAGTTCAGCTCCTGCGTACTGATCGAGTGTGGTGACAGCCTGGATTCCATCAACGCCACCTCCAGCGCCATCGTGAAATACGTCTCCCAGCGTGCCGGTATCGGCATCAACGCCGGTCGCATCCGTGCGCTGGGCAGCCCGATTCGCGGCGGTGAAGCGTTCCACACCGGCTGTATCCCGTTCTATAAACACTTCCAGACGGCAGTAAAATCCTGCTCTCAGGGCGGCGTGCGCGGCGGTGCTGCGACCCTGTTCTACCCGATGTGGCACCTGGAAGTGGAAAGCCTGCTGGTTCTGAAAAACAACCGCGGCGTGGAAGGCAACCGCGTGCGCCATATGGACTACGGCGTGCAGATCAACAAGCTGATGTACACCCGTCTGCTGAAAGGCGAAGACATCACCCTGTTCAGCCCGTCAGACGTTCCGGGCCTGTATGACGCGTTCTTTGCCGATCAGGACGAGTTCGAGCGTCTGTACAACAAATACGAAAAAGACGACAGCATCCGCAAGCAGCGCGTGAAGGCGGTAGACCTGTTCTCCCTGATGATGCAGGAACGTGCCTCTACCGGCCGTATCTACATCCAGAACGTGGACCACTGCAACACCCACAGCCCGTTTGATCCAGTAGTTGCGCCAGTGCGCCAGTCTAACCTGTGCCTGGAGATCGCCCTGCCGACCAAACCGCTGGAAGACGTGAACGACGAAAACGGTGAAATCGCGCTGTGTACGCTTTCCGCGTTCAACCTGGGCGCAATTAAGAGCCTGGACGAGCTGGAAGAGCTGGCGGTGCTGGCGGTTCGCGCGCTCGACGCCCTGCTGGACTACCAGGATTACCCAATCCCGGCCGCTAAACGCGGTGCGATGGGCCGCCGTACCCTGGGTATCGGCGTGATCAACTTCGCCTACTGGCTGGCGAAAAACGGCAAGCGTTACTCCGACGGCAGCGCCAATAACCTGACGCACCAGACGTTCGAAGCGATTCAGTACTACCTGATGAAAGCCTCTAACGAGCTGGCGAAAGAGCAAGGCGCGTGCCCGTGGTTCAACGAAACCACCTACGCGAAAGGCATTCTGCCAATCGACACCTACAAGAAAGACCTGGATGCGATCGTCAGCGAACCGCTGCACCTCGACTGGGAAGGCCTGCGCGAGTCCATCAAGACCCATGGCCTGCGTAACTCTACGCTCTCTGCCCTGATGCCGTCTGAGACCTCTTCGCAGATCTCTAACGCCACCAACGGTATTGAACCGCCGCGCGGCCACGTCAGCATCAAAGCGTCGAAAGACGGCGTGCTGCGTCAGGTGGTACCGGATTACGAAACGCTGGGTAATAACTACGAGCTGCTGTGGGAAATGCCAAACAACGACGGCTACCTGCAACTGGTGGGTATCATGCAGAAGTTTATCGACCAGTCGATCTCTGCCAATACCAACTATGACCCGACGCGCTTCCCTTCCGGCAAGGTACCGATGCAGCAGCTGCTGAAAGACCTGCTCACCGCCTACAAATTTGGCGTGAAAACGCTGTACTATCACAACACCCGTGACGGTGCGGAAGACGCGCAGGACGACATGGTACCGTCAATTCAGGACGATGGCTGCGAAAGCGGCGCATGTAAGATCTAATGAAGGGCGGGGATATCCCCGCCTTTATTTCGTAAGACAGGACACACTCATGGCATATACCACCTTTTCACAGACGAAAAACGACCAGCTCAAAGAGCCGATGTTCTTCGGCCAGCCGGTCAACGTGGCACGCTACGATCAGCAAAAATATGACATCTTCGAAAAGCTGATTGAAAAGCAACTCTCCTTCTTCTGGCGCCCGGAAGAAGTGGACGTCTCCCGCGACCGTATTGACTACCAGTCGCTGCCGGATCACGAAAAACATATCTTCATCAGCAACCTGAAGTACCAGACGCTGCTGGACTCCATTCAGGGTCGTAGCCCGAACGTGGCGCTGCTGCCGCTGATCTCCATTCCTGAGCTGGAAACCTGGGTGGAAACCTGGGCGTTCTCCGAGACGATCCACTCCCGCTCTTACACCCACATCATCCGCAACATCGTGAACGATCCGGCTGTGGTGTTTGACGATATCGTCACCAACGAGCAGATCCAGAAGCGCGCGGAAGGCATTGCCCACTACTACGACGAGCTGATCGAGATGACCAGCTACTGGCATCTGCTGGGCGAAGGTACGCACAACGTGAACGGTAAAACCATCACCGTGAACCTGCGCGCGCTGAAAAAACAGCTGTACCTGTGCCTGATGAGCGTTAACGCGCTGGAAGCGATCCGCTTCTACGTGAGCTTCGCATGCTCCTTCGCCTTTGCAGAGCGCAAGCTGATGGAAGGCAACGCCAAAATCATTCGTCTGATCGCCCGCGATGAAGCCCTGCACCTGACCGGTACCCAGCACATGCTGAACCTGCTGCGCAGCGGGACGGACGATCCGGAGATGGCGGAAATCGCCGAAGAGTGCAAGCAGGAGTGCTACGACCTGTTCGTGCTGGCGGCTCAGCAGGAGAAAGAGTGGGCAGACTACCTGTTCCGTGACGGCTCCATGATTGGCCTGAACAAAGACATCCTGTGCCAGTACGTTGAGTACATCACCAACATCCGCATGCAGGCTGTCGGTCTTGACCTGCCGTTCCAGACGCGCTCTAACCCAATCCCGTGGATCAACACCTGGCTGGTGTCCGATAACGTGCAGGTTGCGCCGCAGGAAGTGGAAGTCAGCTCTTATCTGGTCGGTCAGATTGATTCTGAAGTCAACACCGACGACCTGAGCAACTTCCAGCTCTGATGTCACGCGTCACGCTACGTCTTTCCGGCACTGAGGTACTGTGTCGGGAGGAGCACCCTTCTCTGCTGGTGGCGCTTGAGGCGCATCAGGTAGAAGTAGAGTACCAGTGTCGTTCCGGCTACTGCGGCTCCTGCCGCTGCCGTCTGGTCGCCGGCCAGGTGGACTGGCTGACCGAGCCACTGGCCTTTATCAACGAAGGGGAAATTTTGCCCTGCTGCTGCCGGGCAAAAGGCGATATAGAGATCGAGATGTGATGTTGTCCTTATCCCCTCTCCCGGTGGGAGAGGGTTAGGGTGAGGGTATCAGGCCGCAGAGCCTGATTGTCGGGTGGCGGCTTCGCCTTACCCGACCTGCCAAACCTACTTCCGGTGAATGAATTCGACCGCTTTATCCGGGAAATCCGTAAACAGTCCGTCCACGCCCGCCTGGTTATACAACACCTCATAAAGCTGATTCACGTCCGTGGCATACGGCGGCAGCTGGTCTGCACGCACGGTATACGGATGCACCTGCATCCTGCTGGCGTGCGCCTCTTTCACCATCGCCGTCAGCTTCACGTGGCCCGGCGCTGAGCCTTCCGCCACCAGCATGTGGTAATCCGGCCCGATGCCGTCGGCGTACTGCGCAATCTGCTTCATCGCGCCCGGCTTAAACATCCAGTCGTAGCTGTAGTTCACCCACTTGCCGTCCGGCTGCTTCTCCTGGGTTTCATTCCAGTCGGTATAGGCAATCAGCTGCACCAGATTGAGGTTCATGCCCATCTTCGGCTCCAGCTCGGTTTTGATGCGCTTCAGCTCGGCGGCGTCAAAACACTGCAGGTAAACTTTGTCCTTCTTGCTGGTGTAGCCGTACTGTTTCAGCACCTCCAGCGTCTTCGCGGCAATATCTTTGCCTTCCTGATGGTGGAACCACGGCGCTTTGATCTCCGGGTAGATGCCGATATTTTTACCGGTTGAGTGGTTCAGCCCCTGAACAAACTCAATCTCTTCCTGGAAGGTATGGATCCGGAAGTCAGATTTGCCCATCGGGAAACGTCCCGGATAGACCTGCACCTTCTTGCCGTTTTCAATCTCAAAGCCTTCGGTAAACTTCAGGGAACGGATCTCCGCCAGCGTGAAATCAATGGCGTAGTAGCGACCATCTTTGCGCGCGCGGTCCGGGAAACGCTCCGCCACGTCCGTCACGCGGTCCAGATAGTGGTCATGCAGGACGACCAGCTGGTCGTCCTTGGTCATCACCAGATCCTGCTCCAGATAATCCGCGCCCTGGGCATAGGCCATCGCCTTCGCCGGAAGCGTATGCTCCGGCAGATAGCCGCTGGCGCCGCGGTGGGCAATAACGATTTTATCCGCCGCCAGCGCGGAGCCTGTCATCAGGCCTGCCAGCAGCAGGCCGGTTGTTACGTAAGATAATTTCATCGCAATGCTCCTTATTGACGACGCGCCAGCACTTCCGCGTGGTGACGTTTCTCACCGATCATGACCACAATGAGCAGCAATACCGCCAGCACGCTGCCGCCGATCATCACCATAAAGCCGCCGTCCCAGCCGAAGAAGTCAACGGTGTAGCCCACGATGGCGCTCGCCGCGACCGAACCGCCCAGGTAACCGAACAGACCGGTAAAGCCTGCCGCCGTGCCTGCCGCTTTTTTCGGTGCCAGCTCCAGCGCGTGCAGACCGATCAGCATCACCGGACCGTAAATCAGGAAGCCGATGACGATCATGCAGGCCATGTCTACTGATGGGTTGCCCGGCGGGTTGAGCCAGTAAACGACGGTCGCGATGGTGACCAGGGTCATAAAGAACACGCCCGTCGCGCCGCGGTTGCCTTTAAACACCTTGTCCGACATCCAGCCGCAAAGCAGCGTGCCCGGGATCCCGGCATATTCATACAGGAAATAGGCCCAGGAGGACTTATCCAGCGCGAAGTGCTTCACCTCTTTCAGGTAGGTCGGGGACCAGTCCAGAATGCCGTAGCGCAACAGGTAAACGAACACGTTCGCCACCGCGATGTACCACAGCAGCTTGTTCGGCAGGACGTACTTCATGAAGATCTGTTTTGCGGTCAGCTCTTCTTCGTGCTCCTTGCTGTAATCATCCGGATAGTCGTTTTTGTACTCTTCAATCGGCGGCAGGCCGCAGGATTGCGGCGTATCGCGCATCAGCGCGAAGGCGATAATCGCCACGACGATGGCGCCAAAGGCAGGCATATAGAGCGCAGCGTGCCAGTCGTTGAACCAGGCCATCCCCAGCAGGAACAGCAGCGGCGGAATACCGCCACCGACGTTATGCGCACAGTTCCACACCGACACGATACCGCCGCGTTCCTTCTGCGACCACCAGTGCACCATGGTACGTCCGCACGGCGGCCACCCCATCCCCTGGAACCAGCCGCAGAGGAACAGCAGCACGAACATGACGGCGATGCTGGAGGTTGCCCACGGCACAAAGCCCATGAACAGCATGACCGCAGCCGCCAGGATCAGGCCGGCGGGCAGGAACACGCGCGGATTCGAGCGATCCGATACCGACCCCATGATGAATTTGGAAAAACCGTAGGCGATTGAGATCCCCGACAGCGCGAACCCCAGATCGCCGCGGGAGAAGCCTTGCTCCACCAGATACGGCATGGCGAGCGCGAAGTTTTTACGTACAAGGTAGTACGCCGCGTACCCGAAGAAGATCCCCAGGAAAATTTGCCAGCGCAGACGGCGGTATAGCGGATCAATTTCTGCCTCTGGCAGACGCGCCCTGTGCGGCGCAGGTTTGAAGATACTGAGCATAACAGCCTCCGTGGCCTTGAATTGAATGGGCAGGTGGCTCGCACCTGAATTCCAGAGGCGGGGATGTTAAGAAATCACGGTGATTGTTACTGTGAATCAACGCACAGATTGTTACAGAAATATGACAGAATGCGCAAAAAAGCGCATGAAATCACGTTCCACTTTCGAATTTCGCGCGTTTATGTTCGAAATCAAACAAACCACACTATTGGTATGGCTAAATGATAAAAAAACGAACATAGAGGGTAAACAATGACCATTCACGATCCTCGCTACAGCGATGTGATAATCATTGGCGGTGGCGCAACCGGCGCCGGGATCGCACGCGACTGCGCCCTTCGCGGCTTAAGCGTCACGCTGCTGGAGCGCCACGATATCGCCACGGGCGCAACCGGGCGTAACCATGGTTTGCTGCACAGCGGCGCGCGGTATGCGGTTACCGACGGTGAATCCGCACGCGAATGTATTGCTGAAAACCAGATCCTCAAGCGTATCGCCCGCCACTGCATTGAGCCGACCGACGGCCTCTTTATTACTCTTCCCGAAGATGACCTCGCCTTTCAGGACACCTTTATTACCGCCTGCACTGCGGCGGGCATTCAGGCTGAGGCCATGGACCCGGCGCTGGCGCGGCGGCTGGAACCGTCGGTTAACCCGGCGCTTATCGGCGCGGTAAAAGTGCCTGACGGCACCGTTGACCCCTTCCGCCTGACCGCCGCCAATATGCTGGACGCCCGCGAGCATGGCGCGCAAATCCTGACCGGGCACGAAGTGACCGGGCTTATCCGTGAAGGTCATCGCATCTGCGGCGTGCGGATCCTTGATACGCAGTACAACGAACACAGCGAGCTGTATGCCGCCGTGGTGGTCAACGCGGCGGGGATCTGGGGGCAGCGCATCGCGGAATACGCGGACCTGTCGGTGCGCATGTTCCCGGCAAAAGGCTCGCTGCTGATCCTCGACCACCGCATCAATAACCACGTGATCAACCGCTGCCGCAAACCGTCTGATGCCGATATCCTCGTCCCGGGCGACACCATTTCGTTAATCGGTACCACCTCAACCCACGTCGACTACAGCGAGATTGACTACAACCGCGTGACCGCTGAAGAGGTCGACGTCCTGCTGCGCGAAGGGGAAAAACTGGCCCCGGTGATGGCGCAGACGCGTATTCTGCGCGCCTACGCGGGCGTGCGTCCGCTGGTCGCCAGCGACAACGACCCGAGCGGACGTAACGTCAGCCGGGGCATCGTGCTGCTCGATCACGCCGAGCGCGACGGCATGGACGGGTTTATCACCATCACCGGCGGCAAGCTGATGACCTACCGCCTGATGGCCGAGTGGGCGACCGATGCCGTCTGCCGCAAGCTGGGCAATACCGAACAGTGCGTGACGGCAGAACAAGCCCTGCCCGGCTCGCGTCAGTCCACCGAAAAAACGCTGCAAAAAATCATCTCCCTGCCCGCGCCGCTGCGCGGATCCGCGATTTACCGCCACGGCGACAGAACGCCGCAGTGGCTCGGTGAAGGACGCCTGAGCCGCAGCCTGGTGTGCGAGTGTGAAGCCGTCACCGCCGGTGAGGTGCAGTACGCGGTGGAGAGCCTGACGGTCACAAGCCTGCTCGATCTTCGTCGCCGCACCCGCGTGGGAATGGGTACCTGTCAGGGCGAGCTGTGCGCCTGTCGTGCCGCCGGGCTGCTGCAGCGTTTTCATACCACCACCGCCACCCAGTCGCTCGATCAGCTCAGCGCCTTTTTAAACGAGCGCTGGAAAGGCATTCAGCCTGTCGCCTGGGGCGATGCCCTGCGCGAAAGCGAATTTACCCGCTGGGTCTACCAGGGGCTTTGCGGTCTTGAGAAGGAGCAACGCGATGAAATTTGATACCGTAATCGTCGGCGGCGGGCTGGCAGGCCTGCTCTGCGGCATCAAGCTCACGAAGCAGGGGCTGCGCTGCGCCATTATCACCCGGGGCCAGAGCGCCCTGCACTTCTCGTCGGGCTCGCTGGATCTGGTGGACGAAGCGTACCGCGATAAGCTCCCGCCGGAGCATCCGTATCACCTGATTGGCGCCCAGCATATTGACCGCTTTGCGCTGGAAGCCGAAGCGCTGCTGGCGGACTGTGGCGCGCGTCTGAAGGGAAGCGCCCGGCTCAATCACCAGCGCGTCACGCCGCTCGGCACCCTGCGCTCTGCCTGGCTCAGCCCGGAAGAAGTGCCCGTTGCTCCCTTCAATGCCGCGCGCGTGCGGGTCGTGGGCATTAGCGGCTTTCTGGATTTTCAGCCCCATCTCGCGGCAGCGTCGCTCTGTCGCCAGGGCGTTAACGCCGAAACGGCAGAGATAGAGCTGCCTGAGCTTGATGTCCTGCGCGACAACCCGAGCGAGTTTCGCGCGGTGAATATCGCCCGTTTTCTGGATAACGAGGACAAATGGCCGCTGCTGTATGACGCGCTCAGGCCCCTCAGCGACAGCTGTGACGCCCTGCTGATGCCCGCCTGCTTTGGTTTACGCGACAACCGGCTCTGGCGCTGGCTCTCGGATCGTCTGCCCTGCTCGCTCGGCCTGCTGCCAACCCTGCCCCCTTCCGTCCCCGGCATTCGCCTGCACACCCAGCTCCAGCGCCAGTTTGTCGCGCTGGGCGGCGTGTGGATGGCGGGTGATGAGGTGAAAAAAATCACCCTGACCGACGGCGCGGTGAGCGAAATCTGGACGCGCAACCACGACGATATTCCGCTTCGTGCCCGCTTTACGGTGCTGGCAAGCGGCAGCTTCTTCAGCAACGGGCTGCTGAGCAGCCGGGAGGGGATCCGGGAAGCCATTATGGGGCTGGATGTTCGCCAGCGTGCCTCCCGCGCGGACTGGTATCAAAGTGATTTCTTCTCGCCGCAGCCCTGGCAGCAGTTCGGCGTGATTGTCGATAACCAGCTACATCCGCAACTTTCAGGTAAGCCCGTCAGTAATCTTTTTGCCATCGGCTCGCTGCTGGGCGGGTACGATCCGATTGCCCAGGGATGCGGTGGCGGGGTCTGCGCCGTCACGGCGCTGTATGTGGCAGAGCAGATTAGCCAGCGCACGGAGGCTGAACAATGAACGACACCCGTTTTGAAAGCTGCATTAAATGCACGGTGTGTACCACCGTCTGCCCGGTGAGCGGCGTGAACCCACGCTATCCCGGACCAAAGCAGGCCGGGCCGGACGGCGAGCGTCTGCGGCTGAAGGACGGCAAGCTGTACGACGAGGCGCTGAAATACTGCATTAACTGCAAACGCTGCGAAGTCGCCTGCCCGTCGGATGTGAAAATCGGCGATATCATCCAGCGCGCCCGGGCGCGCTACAGCACGCAAAAGCCGACGCTGCGTGACGCTATTCTGAGCCACACCGACCTGATGGGCAGCGTCTCGACGCCCTTTGCCCCCATCGTGAATGCCGCGACCTCTCTCAAACCGGTGCGCCAGCTGCTGGATGCCACGCTGAAGATAGACCATCACCGCAGCCTGCCGAAATATTCTCACGGCACCTTCCGCCGCTGGTACAAATCCGTCGCGGCGGAGCAGGCGCAGTACGCCGACCAGGTGGCCTTTTTCCACGGCTGCTATGTGAACTACAACCACCCGCAGCTGGGCAAAGATCTGCTGAAGGTGATGAACGCCATGGGAACGGGCGTTCAGCTACTGAACAAAGAGAAGTGCTGCGGCGTACCGCTGATCGCCAACGGGTTTACCGATAAAGCGCGCAGGCAGGCTCAGAGCAATGTCACGTCACTGCGCGAAGCGATTGTCGATAAAGGTATTCCGGTGCTGGCGACCTCGTCCACCTGTACCTTCACCCTGCGCGATGAGTACCCGCATCTGCTGGACGTGGATAATACCGGCCTGCGCGGGCACATCGAGCTGGCGACACGCTTCCTGTGGCGCAAGCTCGATAGCGGGCAGACGTTGCCGCTGGGGAAATTGCCCCTGAAAGTGGTGTATCACACGCCGTGTCATATGGAGAAAATGGGCTGGTCGCTCTATACGCTTGAGCTGCTGCGGTTAATTCCGGGCCTGGAGCTGACGGTGCTGGATTCGCGCTGCTGCGGGATTGCGGGAACCTACGGCTTTAAGCGTGAAAACTACGAAACGTCGCAGGCGATTGGCGCCCCGCTGTTCCGTCAGATTGAAGAGAGCGGCGCGGATATCGTGGTAACGGACTGCGAAACCTGCAAGTGGCAGATTGAGATGTCCACCAGCAAGCGCTGCGAACATCCAGTCACCCTGCTGGCGAAGGCGCTGGGCTGAACACGGCCGGGGCGAAACGCCCCGGCCAAGGTTTTACTCCACGAACAGCGACTCGACAACGTTAATCCAGCCGTGCTCGCTGGCAACCTCTTTGCCATTCAGCCAGCGGCGCAGCATGTTCAACGCCATCATGGCGCAAACCTCCTGACGCACCGCCAGGCTGTGGCGGGTAATGCTCATTTTTACCCGCAGGGCCCAGGTGCCTTCCGGCGTCGCCAGCGCGAAGTTAAGGTGTTCCTCATCCAGCCCCCCGACAAACAGCGCCAGACCGGCAAAATGCTTCACCCTTCTCTCGGAAGCCCAGCGGGCGGTCTGCGCCAGGGTCTCCTGCTGGAACGGCACCACTTCGCTGGCCAGCAGCGGCGCGTTGACGCGCGACAGCTGCAGCGCCAGCAGGCCACCGGTGAACTGCTCGCTTAAGGTCACGCTCAGCTGACGCGACTGCAGATGCGTCGCAATCTGCGTGGGCAGCCCTTCCGTCCCTTCAAAGATCAGGCTTTCGCCCGCCACGCGCTGCACCTCGGGCCACAGGGCCAGCATCGCCTCTTTCTGTTCGGCCGGACCTGTCAGCTTGAGCTCAATGATCGGCATGGAGGAGCGGTAGCCCATGGAGACGCCCGGCGGCAGCGGGAGAGGGTCAAGGCTCTGGGCCAGATCGCTTTCCGAGCGGCCAAAGGTGGTCAGACGCAGGCACAGCGGCGGTTCAGGCAGGGTAAAACGATCGCGAAGGCGCGGCAGGATTTGCTGCTCGACCATCACTTTAAATTCTGAGGGCACGCCCGGCGTGAAGAACATCAGGCAGCGGTTCAGCTGCATGGCAAACCCGCACGCGGTACCCACCGGGTTATCGACCAGCTCGGCGCTGGCGGGAATTTCAGCCTGTTTGCGGTTGCTGGGGGCCATGACGCGACCACGTTCGGAGAAAAAGCGCTCCATCTGCGAAAGCCACGCCTCGTGCAGCACCAGCCCTTCGCCTTTTGCGGTCGCGGCGGCCAGCGCGCTGAGATCGTCACCGGTGGGGCCGAGTCCGCCATTCACAATCAGCACGTCACAGTGTTCGCTGCGCTCGCGCAGAATAGCGACCAGCGACTCAAGATTGTCGCCCACCGTATTGCGGCGCGTTAACGGTAATCCTTGCTCAAAGAAAAGATCGGCAAGCCAGGCAGCATTGGTATCAATAATTTGTCCATGCAGCACTTCGTCGCCGGTGGATAACATCTCCACGTTAATCATTATGTTCTCCCGCTTATTTGGTCAAAACACTATAGCGCAAACGCGGGGTGGAGAAGAGAGAAACTGGCGCGACAGAACGCCGCGCCGGAGTGATTAGAAGCCTGCGCTGACGCCCACGTACGGGCCGTCGGCCAGCGCGTTGTCGCGGTTGCCGTCTTTGCCGGCCAGGTTCAGATAGCGATAGCCCGCTTCGATGGTAATCGGACGCATGATGGTCCAGCGCGCGCCGGCGTTGGCCTCTTCATAGCTTTCGATACCGCTTGAGAGGGAGTCCGGCGAATAGTAGTACTCACCAAACAGGCCGAAGCTGTCGCCAATTTTCCACTGCAGGCCGCCGCCCACTGCCGCCGCGTACCCTTCGTCACCGTCATTTGGGTTGGTGTAGATACCTTTACCGCCGACGGTGGCCAGGAACGGGCCAAGAGGAACGTTCAGACCCAGGCCGAGGCTCGCCGCGTCGCCGTCGTCATCGTTATGCGTCCAGCCGCCGGTCATTGCCAGACCGGAAGTCTCGGTACCCATGCCAAAGCCCAGGTGGGTATAATCCTGACCCGCCGAGCCGTTAATGCTGATGGCGTTAGCCGCCGCAGATACAACCATCAGGCCGAAGCCCACGAATGCCACTTTTTTCATTGTCGTGATCCCGCACAATTATTATAAAGAAGTCCCAAAACCGCGAGATTTTAACCGGAGTCTCCCGGGGATCAAGCACTCTGCGTGCGGCAGGTCAGTAGATTGTAATTATTTGAAACGGCTATTATCCCTTCAGCGAAGCGTTCACCCACTGCTGCAACGCGCGGCGCGAGACTTTAATGCCGCCATTTTTGAGTTCGGTCGGCAACAGCAGCCAGCGGACGGGTTGTTCAAAACGCGCCACCTTATCCCTGACCCAGTCAGGTAAACAGGTGATATCCGTTCCCGGCTCGCACTCCACCACCGCCACCGGACGCTGTCCAAACTCGGCGTCGTCCAGCGGGACGATAAACACCTGGTTAATCTGCGGATGGCGGGCGATAACGCGCTCAAGGCTTTCCGGCTGGATCCCTTCTCCGCCGCTAAAAAAGAGGTTGTCCATGCGGCCCAGGATCGTCAGGCGGCCGTCATGCCATTCCCCGCGATCGCGGGTAGCGAACCATCCCTGCGCGTTGGTCAGCGGAACCAATTCGCCGTTCCGCCAGTAGCCTGAGGCCATACTCTCTGCCCGGATCCAGACTTCACCGTCAACCACCTGCACCTCTCTGCCCGGCAGCGCATAGCCTACGTCCGGCTCGCCGTCCGCCGCTTTCGCGCAGACGGTAGAGGCAAACTCGGTCAGGCCGTAGCCGCAGAAGGTGCGAATCCCCTGCTCGCGCGCCTGCTGCGTCAATTCCACAGGGATGGCGGCCCCGCCCAGCAGCACCGCTTTCAGTGCGACAGGCTGGTGGGTGTTAAGCAGACGCCAGAGCTGGGTCGGCACCAGCGAAGCGTGCGTACAGCCGCGCAAAGCCTGCGCCAGCGGCTGTTTCTCGCGCACGGTTAACCGCGCGCCGGCCTGCAGCCAGCGCCATAAAATCCCCTGGCCGGAAACGTGAAACAGCGGCAGCGAAAGCAGCCAGTCGTCGTCTTCGCCGTAGGGCATCAGCGCCAGCACGCCGCGCGCGCTGGCGAGATGGGCGTCGCAGGTATGCACCGCCGCTTTCGGCAGCCCGGTGGAGCCGGAGGTTAGCGTCATCGACGCCAGCCGCGCCGGCTGCCACGCAACGCGATATTCCCCGGCGCGCTCGCGCATGCTCAGGGCAGGAAGACCGTCGCAGGTACCGTCCAGCGCCAGCGCAAAGCGCAGCGTCATCTGCGGGAGCAACACGTCCAGCAGCGGGCGAGGCAGCTGCGGATTGACGGGAAGAATGCGCGCCCCGCACTGGAGCAGCGCCAGCCACGCCAGCAGGGTTCGCGGATGATTATGGGCCAGCAGCAGCACGCCGTTGCCCTCCTCCACGCCCTGCAGGTGAAACTCTGCCGCAAGGCGGTCGACGCGGGCGCACAGCTGTTGCCAGCTGAGCACCTCGTCGTTCAGCCTGAGGGCCGGTTTATCAGCAAACTGCGCGCGCCAGTGCCGCCACGGCCAGTCGGTAAAACTCATAACAACGGCTCCAGCGCCGCGACGTTGAGGCACGGCAGCGCGCTGTCCGGCCACCTGCGGATAAGCTGAGCCTGCATCAGGTTCAGCGTGTCGAGGCCAGGGATCGTATCCGGCGTTAGCCAGGCGGCAATGCGCGCCAGCTGGGTCAGCCCAAGGCTGGACTCAATCGACGAGCTGATGACCGCCGTCAGCCCTGAGGCATGCGCTGCCGCGACCTGCTCTCGCACCTTCGCCAGGCTGCCGGTCAGCGTTGGTTTAATCACCACCGCGCTGACGCCGGGCTCGGCGACAAATTCAAATTCGTCCTCGCGCAGGCTTTCATCCCAGGCGATGGCAATCCCCGTTTCGCGGGCAAACGCGCGCGAATCGTCGCGGGTTTTGCACGGCTCTTCCAGGAAGGCAATGCGGCTGCGGTACGCCGGGTTGACGTACTTTGCAAACTGCTGCGCCTTGAGCGGCGTCCAGGCGCGGTTAGCGTCCAGACGCAGATGAAGGTCGGGGATCGCCTCCAGCAGCAGGTTAGCGACCATGCCGTCGCGCACCGCTTCGTAAAGACCGACTTTAATTTTCGCCACTTTCTCGCCCGGCATGGCGGAGAGCAGCGCGAACAGCTCGTCAGGGTCGCCCGTACAGAGCGGTGCCGCGCGGTAGTTAGCCTCTTCAGGCAGGCTGCCGTCGAGCTCCGCCAGGGCGCAGCTGATGCCAAAAGCCGCGGAAGGCACGTCCGGCAACGCCGGATCCGCGCCCTCACGCCACGCGTCTGCCCACGCCAGCAATACAGACTGCGCGTCATCCAGCGACTCCAGGCTAAAGCCCGGCAGCGGCGAAATCTCGCCCCAGCCTTCCCGCTCGTCCTGCTGCAGATGCACGACGAAACCGTCACGGGTTTTTAACCGCCGTTCACGCAGCACCACGCCCGCGTCCATCGGTATCTGCCAGCGGTAAACCTGCGCGCGACGCATTACGGATTCCGTTTGTATTTGCTGAAGTCCGGCTGGCGTTTTTCGTTAAACGCGTTGCGCCCTTCCTGACCCTCTTCGGTCATGTAGAACAGCATGGTGGCATTGCCCGCCAGCTCCTGCAGACCCGCCTGACCGTCACAGTCGGCGTTGAGAGCGGCTTTGAGGCAGCGCAGCGCCATCGGGCTGTTTTGCAGCATTTCGCGGCACCAGCGAACGGTCTCTTTTTCGAGATCGGCAATCGGAACCACGGTATTCACCAGGCCCATATCCAGCGCTTCCTGAGCGTTGTACTGACGGCACAGGAACCAGATTTCACGGGCTTTTTTCTGCCCGACGATGCGCGCCATGTACGAGGCGCCCCAGCCGCCGTCGAAGGATCCCACTTTCGGACCGGTCTGGCCGAAGATGGCATTTTCTGCGGCGATGGTCAGATCGCACATCATGTGCAGCACGTGACCGCCGCCGATGGAGTAGCCCGCTACCATCGCCACTACCGGTTTCGGACACGTGCGGATCTGACGCTGGAAATCGAGGACGTTCAGGTGGTGGGTACCCGCATCGTCCTGGTATCCGCCGTAGTCGCCGCGCACTTTCTGATCGCCGCCGGAGCAGAACGCTTTATCGCCTTCGCCGGTCAGGACAATCACGCCGATGTTATCGTCGTAGCGCGCATCCGCCAGAGCCTGAATCATCTCTTTCACGGTCAACGGACGGAAGGCGTTACGCACCTGCGGACGGTTGATGGTGATTTTGGCAATGCCGTCGGTAGATTTGTGGTAGCGAATGTCGGTGTAGCCTTCGGAGCAGTCCTGCCATTCAACCGGGGCGTAAAGCATGTTTTCATCAGGGTAGATCATAGAGTGTCCTTTATTCGATAACGCAGTATCTGAGCCAGACTCGCGATAACCGCATCGGGGTTTTCCCGGTGGGCGTTGTGTCCGGCGTCTGGAATGGCATGGCGAACGGCGTTCACTTCCGCGGCAAGGGCCGCGAACTTCTCATCCCGTTCGCCATAGAGATAGTCAAAAGAGAAATCGCGTGCGCTAAGCGCGGCACGCAGGTCAGGCTGCACGGCCAGCGAGGTCGTCTCAAGCATCATCGCCAGCGTCGCGCCGTTGTTCTGGCTTCGCAGGGTAATAAGCGCATCGCGCTGGGCGTCCGTGAGGGAGGCGAACACGGGCTGTTGGTACCAGTCAGCGAACACCTTCTCCAGCGGTTCGGTGCGAAAACGCGTTGCCCAGCGGCGGTCGGACGCCAGCCGCGCATTTCGCGCATCGGCATCCTGCAGGCCCGGATGTCCACCTTCAACAATCACCCCGAGCAGCCCCTTCGGCTGCTGGCAAGCATGGAACATCGCAATGCGGCCGCCGAGGGAGTACCCGATGAGCCAGAATTTAAGTATGTTGTAACTAAGAAGGGTTCGGGTGAGCAACGTGCTCATCTCGTCAAACCCCGTCACGCCCAGATTCCGGGATCCACCGTGACCCGGCAAATCCAGATACAGCCGGGGATAATCGCTGAGCCCTTCACCGACCCTCTGCCACTCGCGGCGGTCGCCTGAAAAACCGTGCAAAAAGACCAGCCAGGGATAGCCGGGTTTGCCAGCCTGCTGCACGCCAGAGAGGATCACAGCTGGCTCACCTGCGCCAGCAGGCTTTGCAGAGCCTGGGCACCGTCAGCCTCGTTCACCACCAGCTCAATCAGCGTCGCGCCCGGCTGTTTCCAGGCGCTGCTTAACGCCGCGTCCAACTGTTCCCAGCTTTCCGGGCGATGGTATTTCAGGCTAAACATCGCCGCGGCGTGTTCGAACTGCACGTTCTGCGGCATCAGATAGAAGCGCTCGCGCTCGCTCTGCGGCGTTGGCAACAGGGAGAAAATCTGCCCGCCGTTGTTGTTGACCACAATCAGCACAAACGGGGCTGACGCCTGACGCAGCAGCGCCAGCGCGTTGAGATCGTAGAGCGCGGAGAGATCGCCCACGATCGCCAGCGTCGATTTCGCGCTGGCGCGCTGCACGCCCGCCGCCGTGGAGATCAGCCCGTCGATGCCGCTGGCACCGCGGTTGCTGTACACCGGGTAGCCCGCGGGCAGCTTCGAGAAAGCGTCAATCAGCCGCACGACGAGGCTGTTGCCGACAAACAGCTGCCCCTGTTCAGGCAGGTACTGGCGAATGCGGTGCGCCAGCCCGGCTTCGCTAAACGCTTCGCAGTGCGCTTTGGTCAGTTCCCACGCCTGGCGCGAAAGGTCCGGTATAGCCACCGCCCAGGGCTTGCGTTTCTCAGCCGGATGAAGCGTCAGCCAGGCGTCGATACTGCTGACCAGACGACGGCCGCGGTGGTGCGCCGGGTCAAGCCGCCCTTCCAGCGAATCCACCAGCCAGTACTCTTCCGGCGTGCAGGTGGCCTGCCACTGCAGTAACCGTTTGCCGGTCAAACTCGATCCAAGCTGGACCACAATCTGCGCCTGCGCCAGTTCGGTGACCGCTTTCGCATTACCCAGCCAGAGGTCGGCGCACGGCAGCGGCTGACCGGTCTGGGAAAGCACGTCGCCAATCAGCGGCCAGCCGAGGGTTTGCGCCCATTCGGCGACCAGCTTGCCTTCGGCGGCGCTCATGCGCCCGGCAATCACCACGCCGCGCTTCTGCCGCCAGAAGAACCAGTCGCGCTGTTTCGCGCTCTCAAGATGCGTCTGCTCGCGTAGCCACGGTTTTTCACTCTGCCACCAGTCGCCGAGGGACTGCTGCCAGTCAAGACCGGTGTCGTCCAGCTCGCCGTAGAGCGGCTCGGCAAACGGGCAGTTGATATGCAGCGCCCCGCTGCGCAGCGTCTCCATGGCGTGATCGACAGTGGAGACCAGCCAGCTTGCCGGAATATCCTGGGTGGGACGCGGTAACGAAATCGTCTGCGAAGGATGCGAAGAAAAGAGCCCCGGCTGGCGAATGGCCTGATTGGCGCCGCAGTCGATAAGCTCAGGGGGACGATCGGCCGTCAGTAAGATCAGTCTTTCACCCGTTAACCCGGCTTCAATCAGGGCCGGATAGAGGTTCGCCACGGCGGTACCGGAGGTGACGATCACCGCCACAGGTTCTTTGCTGACTTTCGCCAGACCCAGCGCCAGATGGCCGAGGCCGCGTTCATCAAAGTGGGTGTGGTGAATCAACGCCCGGTTTTCTGCGGCCGCCAGCGTCAGCGGCGTTGAGCGAGAACCCGGTGCAATACACACGTGCCTGACGCCATGGCGCGTCAGGGCTTCAAGGATCACCGCCGCCCAGCGTCGGTTAAAAGAACTTACTGACATGAGATTGTCCGGTATCAAGAATGCGACACAGTATAAATAATAGAAAAAATTGGAATTTTGATATGAATCGGGATTGCGCGAATCTGTATTAATCCCTTAGGAGCAGAGAGCGCAATCCGGCGGCTTTATTTTCAATCTCCTGCCACTCCTGCTCCGGGTCAGACCCGCTGACAATACCGGCACCGGCGTAGAGCCGCAGGGAGTCCTCCTGAACGCGCGCGGAGCGCAGCGCCACGCAGAACTCACTCTGTTCGGGGGATAAGTACCCGGCCGAACCGGCATACCACTCGCGGTTAAAGGGTTCAACCTTCTGGATGAACTCGCGCGCGGGCTGTCGGGGTAATCCGGCAACGGCCGCGGTCGGCTGTAACATGAGCAGACACTGCTCGTCGTCGGCCTGTTTCAGCTCGGTCCAGATACAGCGGCGCAAATGCTGCACCTTACGCAGGCGTACCACCTGGGGCGGCAGTACCTCAAGCGTCTGCGTAGAGTGCTGAAGACGCTGGCAGATATCTTCCACCACCAGCATATTTTCGCGCTGGTTTTTATCATCGTTCAGTAGCCACTCGCCGAGACGCTGCGCCTGGCTATCATCGGTATGGCTGGCGACGGTTCCCGCGAGCGCTTCCGTGCGCAGCAGCTTGCCGCGCCGCCGCCAGAGACGCTCGGGCGTAGAGCCGAGAAACGCGTTGCGGGCGTCGAATACCATGCAGAAATGATAGCAATGTAAATTCAGGGCGCGGCTGGCGGCCATCAGCGCGACAGGGTTAACGCGCTGTGTGAACTGCAGATCGGTTGCCCGGGCGAGCACAACCTTTTCAAAATCACCGCGCGCGATGGTCTCCGTCGCCCTGCGGATAAGCTTCAGCCATTCGGCCTGCTGCGGCTGATGGGTTTCGTGCTCAACATGCACGGAGAGCGGACGGATAGATCTCGCAGGACGGAGCCGCTGTAAAAAATCCTGCGCGACGCGGGCATCCTCCACAAGCGAGCGGTCGCTCCAGAGCTGCAGGCGCAGCGTGGCGTGGCCGGCGGTACGTCGCCAGAGCAGTCGCGGTAAAAAGAGGCTCCCCTGTTCGGGATTAAAGGCGTTCAGGCCGCAGATGCGAGTATCTTGCGCCGCATTTTGCTCGCGCAAAAACTGCGAGGCTAATGCCAGAGAGGAAAATTGGTTGACCGCCCCCAGCGCGGCCAGCTCTTCATCGCCGTTACGCTGCTGCCAGTAAAACTGTGGATAACACTGCTGCTCGCCCAGCCAGGCGAGGGGATCGAAGGCGTCGTTTAACGGGAAAGAGACGTCGAAATGACGTATGCCGGGTGCTGCGGGTAACGCTTGCGATAGCTGGGTACGCAGTTGCTCCAGCGCGAGGAAAATCGAATTCACGCGAACCTCTCCCTGTTAAAACCTCGTATTATACGGGGTACTGGCCATAAATAGCAGTACCCACGTATAGGGAGTGGTTAAGCGGCTTAACGACGGGCTAACAGCAGCCCCAGCACCAGCCCAACGGCAGCACCCACCCCAATACCCTGCCACGGTTTTTCATGCACGTAATCATCGGCACGATACACCGCTTTTTTGGCACGGTAGTAGTAAGTATCTGACGCATGGCTGACGCGGTTTTTCACTTCATGCAGCGCCTGCTCGGCACGGGCTTTTAGCTCAATATATTTCTGATCGGCAGGGTCGCCGGAGGAACGTAACACCTCTTCCAGCGTTTCGCTCAGCAAGGCCAGGTCGTCGTCGATACGGGTATCCCAGGATTGAAATGACATATTTTTCTCCATGTTAGTACACCAGTCCGCTAACTATAGCCAACGAGATGCCATTACGCCTGTTTCACTTCTCGCGCCATGCCGACGTGCGGAATGCCATCTTCATCGTATACCTCCGTCACTGGCGCAAAGCCAAAGTGCCCGTAAAAGGATTGAAGATGCGCCTGCGCGCCGAGGTATAACGCCTTGTCCGGCCACTGTTTCCGGCACGCCTCCAGCGTTTTTTCCATCAGCTGATAGCCCAGTTTTTCCCCTCGCGCTTTGCCGCTAATGATGACGCGGCCAATGACGACGGGCTCAAAATCGTCTTCGCTTTTCAGAATCCTCGCATACGCCACCAGCTCGTTATCCCGCCAGCCGAGGATATGGCGGTTCTCACCGACAAGGTCATCGCCATCGATGTCCTGATACGGGCAGGTCTGTTCCACAACAAACACTTCACAGCGCAGCTTCAGCAGGGCATAAAGTGAATGAACGGTGAGTTCGCTATGATGTAAATCTTGCCACTGGATCATGTCAGTCTCCTTCCTGGGGTTCATCACGTTATACTAAACACCTCCCCGTTCGGCAAAGGGCTGATTGCGTTATGGAACTGATTTTTCTGGGTACGTCCGCTGGCGTGCCAACCCGCTCACGAAACGTGACGGCGATCCTGCTGGATCTTAAGCATCCCACCCGCGGCGGGCTGTGGCTGTTTGACTGCGGTGAAGGGACGCAGCATCAGCTGTTACACACCGCTTACCACCCCGGCAAGCTGGATAAAATTTTTATCACCCATCTACATGGCGACCACCTGTTTGGCCTTCCCGGCCTGCTGTGCAGCCGCTCGATGGCCGGTAACGCCAACCCGCTGACGATTTACGGGCCAGCGGGTATTCGTGAATTTGTCGAAACTACGCTGCGCCTGAGCGGGTCATGGACAGATTATCCGCTGGAGGTCGTTGAGATTACCGAAGGCCTGGTTTTTGATGACGGGGATTATCGGGTTACCGCTCAACCGCTCAATCATCCTGTGGAGTGCTATGGCTACCGCATTGAGGCGCATGACAAACCCGGCGCGCTGGATGCCGCCGCGCTGATGGCCGACGGCGTAAAACCCGGGCCGCTGTTCCAGCGTCTGAAGCACGGAGAGACCGTCACGCTGGAGGACGGACGCGTCATTAACGGCCAGGATTATCTCGCCGCACCGCAGCCCGGCAAAAAACTGGCGATTTTTGGCGATACGGCCCCGTGCCCAGCGGCGCTCACGCTGGCCCAGGGCGTGGACGTCATGGTGCATGAAGCGACGCTTGAAACGGCAATGGAAGAGAAAGCCAACAGCCGGGGCCATAGCTCCACGCGTCAGGCGGCGCAGCTTGCCCGTGACGCGGGCGTCGGGCGGCTCATCGTCACCCACGTCAGCTCGCGCTACGACGCGCGGGGATGCGCAAACCTGCTGGCAGAGTGCCGCACGCTGTTCCCGGAATGTGAGCTGGCCGAAGATTTCGCTCAGGTTAGCGTTTAGTCCTTCATTTTTCCCTCAGGATGCCGATAACGATTAAAAGGTCAGCATTTCTCTCGAGGGTAGAATGGATAATTTCCAGAAAGATATTGATGACAGGGCGAATCTGACCCTGTCGAACCGTTTTGAACTGTTGCTGTTCCGTCTTGGCACCTCTCTGAACGAAAATAAATCCGAGCTGTTTGGCATTAACGTCTTTAAGCTGCGTGAAATTGTGCCGATGCCGGAGTTCACGAAACCCGCCGGGATGAAGTCACCTCTGATGGGAATGGTGAATATACGCGATCAGGTGATCCCGGTGATTGACCTGGCCGCCGTGGCGGGCTGTAAGCCCACCACCGGGCTGAACATCCTGCTGATCACCGAATATGCGCGCAGCGTGCAGGCGTTTGCCGTGGAATCGGTTGAGAACATCATGCGTCTGGACTGGAAGCAGGTGCATGCGGCGGAAACCGCCGTCAGCGGTCGCTACATCACCAGCATCGCGTGTCTTGACGAGAAGACCGATACCAACGATCTGGCGATGGTGCTGGACGTTGAGCAGATCCTGTATGACATCACCCCGGCCAATCACGATCTGCACGCCACGAACCTGAAGACCACCAAATTCCATATCAAACCGGGCGCTGTCGCCATCGTCGCGGAAGACTCCAAAGTGGCGCGCTCGATGCTGGAAAAAGGTCTGCAGGCCATGGAGATCCCGGCACAGCTGCATATCACCGGCAAAGACGCGTGGGAAAAAATCGGCGTGCTGGCGGCGCAGGCCCAGGCTGAAGGGGTTCCCATCACCGATAAGATCGCTCTGGTGCTGACCGACCTCGAAATGCCGGAGATGGACGGTTTTACGCTGACGCGCAAAATCAAAACCGACCCGATATTGAAGGACATTCCGGTCGTGATCCACTCTTCCCTTTCCGGCAACGCCAACGAAGACCATATTCGCAAGGTGAAGGCGGACGGGTACGTCGCGAAGTTTGAGCTGAACGAGCTGTCGTCGGTGATTGAGGAAGTGCTGGACCGCTCGATGAAGAAGATTGACGGGCCGTTGATTAGCCGGAAGCAGCTGGCTTAGTCGGGTGGCGCTACGCTTACCCGACCTACAAAACCCGTAGGCCCTGCAAGCGTAGCGCCGCTGGGCAAACCATAAAAAAACCCGCCGAGGCGGGTTTTTTCGTTACGTGCGGGCTGGTGCCCTCACCCCGTCCCTCTCCCACCGGGAGAGGGCGCAAACATTAAAAAAGGCAACTTTCGTTGCCTTTTTGCTTTCACCTTACATCAGCGGCATCGCGCGCTGCACGATATCAATCAGCGGCTGCGGATAGATACCGAAGATCAGCACCAGCAGTGCGGAGATAAGCACGACGATACCACCGGCGCTGTACTGCCAGTTGGTTGGGGCATCACGGTTGAGCTGCTGAGGCGCGCTCAGGTACAGGCTCACGGCAACACGCAGGTAGTAGTAGAGACCAATCGCGGAGCCGATAACCACGCCCGCAGTCAGCCACCACAGGTGCGCCTGCACACCGACGGCCAGCACGTAGAACTTACCGATGAAGCCAAGCGTCATCGGGATACCTGCCAGAGAGAGCATCATCACGGTCATTACCGCGGACAGGATCGGACGGTGCCAGAACAGACCACGGTAGGAGAACAGTGAATCGGCATCCGGGCCACGGTACGGGCTGGACATCAGGCTCACCACACCGAAGGCGCCGAGACTGCTGAACAGGTAACCGGCCAGATACACGCCCACGGTTTCCATCGACATCTCGCCGCTCTGCAGCGCAATCAGCGCCACCATCAGGTAGCCCAGATGAGAGATAGACGAGTAGCCCAGCAGACGCTTGATGTTGGTCTGGCTCAGCGCCATCAGGTTACCGAAGATGATGGAGACGAACGCGATAATGCCCAGCACCACGCGAACCGCTTCGCTGTCACCCACTGGCGCGTACAGGAACAGACGCATGACCACACCGAAGATAGCGATCTTGCTCGCCGTCGCCAGGAAGGTCGATACAGGAGCCGGAGCGCCCTGGTATACGTCTGGCGTCCACAGGTGGAACGGCACCAGAGAGAGTTTGAAGCCAAGGCCAACAATCATCATGCCCAGACCTGCCAGCAGCAGCGGCTCATGCAGCATGCCGTCACCGAGGCTCTTGCCGAGCGCCATGAAAGAGAGGTTACCGGACTGTGCGTACAGCAGCGCAATACCAAACAGCAGGAACGAGGACGCAGCAGCAGACAGAATGGTGTACTTGATGCTTGCTTCCAGGGAGCGCTTCTGACGGAAGGCGTAACCAATCAGGCCGAACAGCGGCAGAGAGATCAGCTCAATACCGAGGAACAGAGCGGCCAGGTGGTTCGCATTCGCCAGCAGAATGCCGCCCAGCGCGGCAATCAGAACCAGCAGGTAAAACTCTTCTTTGTTGTCGTTGTAGCCTTCGAGCCACGGGTACGCAAAGGTACAGGTTGCCAGGCTCGCCAGCAGCACCAGACCGGTATACAGCATGGCGTAACCGTCAACGCGCATCAGCGGGGTGACGTCCATCGCCCCACCCTGGCCAACAAACCAGAGAGAGACTAACGCGGCGTTCAGGCCGATGACCGACAGCGTGGCATTCAGGAAGTGATTGCGTCGCCACGCAATGGAGAGCATCACAACCACCACCGTCAATCCGACGATCAGCAGCGGTAGCAGCGCGATCAGTTGTTGTGGAGTTATTGTCATGGCGAATTACGGCCTTGTAGTAGAAGCAGAATTAACAAACCACTGCTGGATGTTACCCATCGCGCTATGCGAGGTATCCAGAATCGGCTGCGGGAAGAAGCCCAGCAGCACCAGCAGTACGACCAGCAGCAGGATGATGAACAGCTCACGCAGCGACATCCCCGGCAGTTCTTGTGCAGCAATTTCGCTCTTCGCTTTACCGAAGTAAGCGCGATGCAGCATCGCCAGCGAGTACACGGAAGCGAACACCAGACCAAAGGTGGAGATCACGGTAATCACCGGAACCACTTTGAAGCTGCCGAACAGAATCATAAATTCGCCGACGAAGTTACCGGTACCCGGCATCCCCAGGGTAGCCACCGCGAAGAACATGGACAGCGCTGGCAGCCATTTAATTTTGCTCCACAGGCCCCCCATCATACGCATGTCGCGGGTATGCAGACGTTCGTACAGCTGACCGCACAGGATGAAGAGGCCGGCTGCGGACAGACCGTGCGCAATCATCTGGATCACCGCGCCCTGGTACGCCAGCTGGCTGCCGGTGTAGATAGCAATCAGCACGAAGCCCATGTGGGAAACGGATGTGTAGGCAATCAGACGCTTGATGTCGTACTGCGTGAAGGCCATCCAGGCACCGTAGAAGATACCGATCACACCCAGCCACATGGCAATCGGTGCGAACTCTGCGGAGGCATTCGGGAACAGCGGCAGTGCGAAACGCAGCAGACCGTAGGCCGCCGTTTTCAGCAAGATACCCGCCAGGTCAACGGAACCCGCCGTTGGTGCCTGAGAGTGCGCGTCTGGCAGCCAGCCGTGCAGCGGAACGACCGGCATTTTCACCGCGAACGCGATGAAGAAGCCCAGCATCAGCAGGTATTCAACGCCGTGGGACATTGGCGTTTTCAGCAGATCTTCGTAGTTGAAGGTCCAGGTTCCGGTCGCGTTGTGGTGAACAAACACCAGCGCCAGAATAGCAATCAACATCACCAGGCCACTCGCCTGGGTATAGATGAAGAACTTGGTTGCCGCCGTGATACGCGTTTTACCGTCGGACGCCTTGTGGCCCCACAGCGCGATCAGGAAGTACATCGGCACCAGCATCATCTCCCAGAAGAAGAAGAACAGGAACATGTCGATGGCAAGGAACACGCCGATCACGCCGCCCAGGATCCACATCAGGTTCAGGTGGAAGAAGCCCTGGTATTTTTCGATTTCTCGCCAGGAGCAAAGTACCGCCAGAACGCCGAGCAGACCGGTCAGCACCACCATCAGCAGCGACAGACCGTCAATCGCCAGGTGGATCGTAATGCCGAAACGCGGGATCCACGGCAGGATGAACTCAGACTGCCACTGCGGAATGCCCGCAGACTGGGTCAGTGAGTAACCGCCCTGCAACCACAGTTGCAGGCCAAGCGCGAGCGTCAATCCCATGGTGATCAGCGCGATCCAGCGCGGCATCTTCACGCCAAAGCGTTCAGTCTGCCAGCACAGGAAGCCGCCGATGAAGGGAATTAATATTAGCCAGGGTAGTAACATGGCGATTTACATTCCTTTTTAAGGCCCCCAGCAGGGGCCTGATTTTCAACGAATTCGAATAAAATTCACTTAACGATCAACGCAACACCATCAGCAGCGCCAGCACGACAACCGCACCGATGCTCATGGACGCCACATACCAGCGCAGGTAACCGTTCTCGCTGTACAGCAGGCCTTTACCTGCAAAGCGGGAAAGGATCGCCGGGATATTCATCAGGCTGTTCAGCGGGTCGCGCTTCAACAGCCACGCAATGCCCAGGAACGGCTTAACGAAGATCATGTCGTACAGCCAGTCGAAGCCCCACGCGTTGTACCACCAGGTGCCCAGCAGACGGCCCGGCGCACTGTTGGCAACGGCAGTCACCAGCGTACGTTTGCCCAGCCACAGCCATGCTGCAATCAGGATGCCCGCGATAGCGACCACACCGGAGGTGATTTCAAGCGTCAGAACGCGACCGTGCTCAAGCTCGGTGGTGTCTGGCAGTACGCCCTGCAGCGGTGGCACAATCATCGCGCCAACGAAGGTGGACAGTACCAGCAGCACAATCAGCGGCAGGTGGTGGGTGATCCCCTTCCCTGCGTGAGCGTGAATTTGTTCTTTACCGTGGAATACGATGAAAATCATACGGAAGGTATACAGGGAGGTCATGAACGCACCGACCAGACCCGCAACCATCAGATTGATATGACCATTCGCCATGGCACCCGCAAGGATTTCGTCCTTACTGAAGAAGCCCGCGGTGATCAGCGGCAGTGCCGCCAGCGCCGCGCCGCCCACCAGGAAGCAGACATACACCAGCGGAATGGACTTACGCAGTCCGCCCATCTTGAAGATATTCTGCTCGTGATGGCAGGCCAGGATCACGGAACCGGATGAGAGGAACAGCAGCGCTTTAAAGAACGCGTGCGTCATCAGGTGGAAAATGGCTGCGTCCCACGCCTGAACGCCCAGCGCCAGGAACATGTAACCAATCTGGCTCATGGTGGAATACGCGAGAACACGTTTGATGTCGGTCTGCACCAGCGCGGCAAAGCCTGCCAGCACCAGCGTGACCGCACCGACGATACCCACCAGATGCAGAATTTCCGGGGTCATCAGGAACAGGCCATGGGTACGCGCAATCAGGTAGACACCGGCGGTTACCATGGTCGCGGCGTGGATCAGCGCGGAGACAGGGGTTGGACCCGCCATCGCGTCGGCCAGCCAGGTCTGCAACGGCAGCTGCGCGGATTTACCCACGGCGCCACCCAGCAGCATCAGCGTTGCCCACCACAGCATGTTGTTGCCAGCAGCGAAGTGCGCCGGTGCCAGTTCCACCATTTCGCGGAAGTTCAGCGTGCCCAGTTCGTTGTAAAGAATGAACAGAGCGAAAGCGAGGAAGACGTCACCCACGCGGGTCACGACGAACGCTTTCATGGCCGCTGCGCCATTCTTCGGATCGGTGTAGTAGAAACCGATCAGCAGGTAAGAACACAGACCTACGCCTTCCCAGCCCAGATACATCAGCAGCAGGTTATCGGCCAGCACCAGAACAACCATGCTGGCGATAAACAGGTTGGTGTAGGCGAAGAAGCGGGAGTAACCCTCTTCACCGCGCATATACCAGGAGGCGAACATGTGGATCAGGAAGCCCACGCCGGTGACCACGGAGAGCATGGTCAGCGAGAGGCCGTCCAGCACCAGGTTGAAGCCGATATTGAAATCACCGACCGACATCCAGGTCCACAGCGGCACGCTGAAAGGCTGACGCCCGTTGTTAAAGAAGTCGATACCCGCATACGCCGTCACCAGCGCAGCCAGACCGATGGAGCCAATGCCCACGGTCGCAGACAGATTCTCAGACCAGCGGCCGCGAGAAAACGCCAGCAGCACGAAGCCAATCAGCGGAAAAATAATGGTTAAGGCAAGCATGTTCATCCACGCAACTCACTTACTGAATCGATGTTCAGGTTCTGGCGGCGACGATGGAGCTGCAGCAACAGCGCCAGGCCAATACTCGCTTCGGCAGCCGCGAGGCTGATGGCGAGAATGTACATCACCTGACCATCGGTCTGGCCCCAGTAGCTTCCGGCGACCACGAAGGCCAGCGCGGAGGCGTTAATCATGATTTCCAGACCGATCAGCATAAACAGCAGATTGCGGCGGATAACCAGACCGGTCAGACCCAGAACGAATAAAATCGCAGCGAGGATCAGTCCATGTGTTAAGGGGATCATGCGCGCTCCTCCGTTTTTCTTTTCGCGCGGTCGTCAGTGCGGTTGCTCAGCACCTCGCCAGCACGCTCTTCGCGGCCAACGTGGAAAGCAACAACCAGACCTGCCAGCAGCAGCATTGAGGCCAGTTCAACCGCCAGAACGTATGGGCCAAAGAGGGTAATACCGACCTCTTTAGCGCCAATCGGCGTGCCGTCGATGCCCTGATCGTTGACGCCCAGAATGGCGTAAACAATCACCGCCAGCATGATGGCCGACAAAATTGCCGGGCCAATCCACACCTGCGGTTTTAACCACTGACGTTCCTGCTCAATTTCAGAGCCGCCCAGGTTCAGCATCATCACCACGAACACGAACAGCACCATGATGGCCCCGGCGTAGACGATGATTTCCAGCGCACCGGCGAAGTGCGCGCCCAGTGCGAAGAACACCCCGGAAATGGCCAGCAGCGAGATGATTAAGTACAGCAGCGCATGCACCGGATTGGTGTGCGTAATCACTCGCAGCGTAGCCAGGATGGCGATAAGGCCACAGATATAAAAAGCGAATTCCATTGCCCTCTCCTTACGGTAACAGGCTCTTGACGTCGATAGGCTTAGCTTCGTTCTCTGCTTCGCCCTTATCTTTGCCGTCGATTGCCATACCCGCCATCCGGTAGAAGTTATATTCCGGGTATTTGCCCGGACCGGAAATCAGCAGATCCTCTTTCTCGTACACCAGGTCCTGACGCTTGTACTCACCCAGCTCGAAGTCTGGAGTCAGCTGAATCGCCGTGGTTGGGCACGCTTCTTCACACAGACCGCAGAAAATGCAGCGTGAGAAGTTGATGCGGAAGAACTCAGGGTACCAGCGGCCGTCTACCGTCTCTGCTTTCTGCAGAGAGATACAGCCGACCGGACACGCTACCGCACACAGGTTACAGGCAACGCAGCGCTCGGAACCGTCCGGGTCGCGCGTCAGCACGATACGGCCACGGTAGCGCGGCGGCAGATATACCGGCTCTTCCGGGTACATCCGGGTTTCGCGTTTGGCAAACGCGTGCAGGCCGATCATCCAGATACTGCGTACCTGGGTACCAAAGCCTACCAGTAATTCTTTTAAGGTCATGGTCTATAGCCCCTTATGGCTGCTGCCAGAGAATGACAGCCGCCGTTACCAACAAGTTGACGAGCGTCAGCGGCAGGCACACTTTCCAGCCGAAGGACATTACCTGGTCATAACGCGGACGCGGTAACGCTGCGCGAATCAAAATGAACATCATCATGAAGAACGCGGTTTTCAGCGCGAACCAGATGAACGGCGGTAAGAACGGGCCATGCCAGCCACCGAAGAACAGCGTTACCATCAACGCGGAAATGGTGACGATACCGATGTACTCGCCCACGAAGAACAGACCGAATTTCATACCGGAATATTCGATGTGGTAACCGTCGGCCAGTTCCTGTTCGGCTTCTGGCTGGTCAAACGGGTGACGGTGACACACCGCCACGCCCGCGATAGCAAAGGTAATAAACCCAAAGAACTGCGGGATAACGTTCCAGATGTCGGCCTGGTTGTTGACGATGTCGGTCATGTTAAATGAACCGGCCTGCGCCACCACGCCCATCAGGGAGAGCCCCAGGAATACTTCGTAGCTCAGCGTCTGCGCGGAAGCACGCATTGCACCCAGCAGCGAATATTTGTTGTTACTGGACCAGCCTGCGAACAGCACCGCGTAAACCGCGAGGCCTGCCATCATCAGGAAGAACAGAATGCCGATGTTCAGGTCAGCGACTACCCAGGTCGGGCTGACCGGAACGATAGCAAACGCCAGCAGCAGCGAGGTGAAGGCGATCATCGGTGCCAGAGTAAAGATCACGCGGTCCGAGAAGCGCGGGATCCAGTCCTCTTTAAAGAACATCTTGATCATGTCCGCGACCAGCTGGAGTGAACCACCCCAACCCACGCGGTTCGGTCCGTAACGGTTCTGGAACAGACCGAGCAGACGACGTTCACCAAAGCTCATGAACGCGCCGCAGGTGACCACCACCAGCAGGATAACAATCGCTTTCAGAATGCTCAGCAGGATGTCGATAAGATCCGGCGTTAACCAACTCATGCTTTTGCCTCCTGCAGATTATCAAGACGCGCACCCGCCAGAACCGGCGCGATGCCAGGCATACCCATCGGCAGACCCACCTGCCCTGCTGTCAGACCTTCGGAGATAATCAGCGGCAGGCTGATTGTCTGGCCGTCATAGCTAAAGGCAATGTTTGCGCCCGCGTTTACGCCAAGCTTCGCGGCATCCGCCGGGTTAAGCTTGATGTAAGGCTGCGGCATACGGGTCTGGAAGACCGGTGAACGCTGGGACAGCTCGTCGCTACCGAACAGATGGTAGTACGGCGCGATACGCCAGTTACCTTCCTGCGCCTGGAAGCTCGCCGGTACGGCGGTGAAGAAGTCCAGACCGGTTTCGGAGGCTTCAATCAGACGCACGCCCGGATCGCCGTGACGCAGGGAGCCACCCACTTCAGCCTGGAACTTGTTCCATGCCTGCGGGGAGTTCCAGCCTGGCGCCCATGCAAATGGGATTTGCGAACGCGGCGCAGACGGCTGGTTGTTCCCTTCCATAGAGAAGGCGAACATGGTGTCTTTATCCTGCGGCTGGCGCGGTTCGTGCACGCTGATATTGGCGCGCATCGCGGTACGGCCGCTGTAACGGTGCGGTTCACGCGCCAGTTTCTGGCCGCGAATGCGGAAGCTTGCTTCAGGCGCGGCATCTTTAATGCCTGCCAGCTGAGGCAGTTTTTCCACTACCGCGTCGATAACGTGGTCGAGCTGCGTCCAGTCCACTTCACGGCTCTGCACGGTGCTGTGCAGGGAGTGCAGCCAGCGCCAGCTTTCCAGCATCACGGTGTTGCTGTCGTAGTACGCCGGGTCGTAAACCTGGAAGAAGCGCTGTGCGCGGCCTTCGTTGTTAATAACAGTACCGTCGCTTTCTGCGAAGCTTGCCGCAGAGAGCACCAGGTGCGCTTTGTCCATGATCGCGGTGCGCTGATGGTCAATTACCATCACCAGCGGCGCTTTGGAGAGCGCGGCGTCAACGCGAGCGGCAGAGGCGTGGCGATGCAGGTCGTTTTCCAGCACCACAACGGCGTCAGCGGCACCGGACTCCAGTTCGCTTAACGCTTCTTCCAGCGAGCCGCCGCCGATCATGCCCAGACCAATGCTGTTCACCGCACGGGCAATCATGGTCACGCCGACGTCCGCACCGCGGCCTTTCAGGGCTTTGGCAACGTTGGCTGCCGCCTGAATGATCTCCGCGCTGCCGGCGTTGGTACCGGAAATAATCAGCGGTTTTTTCGCACCCGCCAGGGCCTGAACAATCACGTCAACCTTGTTCTGCAGGTCACGATCCAGTTCAACGGCCGGCGAGCTGCTGTCCAGCGCGTGGGCAATGGCAAAGCCGAGGCGCGCCTGATCTTCAACCGGCGCGCAGTAGGTCCACGCCGCGATATCGTCCAGACGGGTGTTGTCGACGTTGGTCACAAACAGAGGATGCTTCGCGCGCTGGCCGATGTTGAGGATCGCCGCAATCTGCCAGTCAGCCACTTTCTGCGCCGCTGCCATTTCACGTGCTTTACCCTTCACCGCCTGACGAACCGCCAGAGCCGCACGTGCGCCCGTCTGCGTCAGGTCTTCACCCAGCACCAGGACCGCATCATAAGATTCGATTTCGCGCAGCGCAGGGGTATGAATACCGCCTTCACGCAGCACTTTCAGTACCAGCTGCAGACGTTCCTGCTCGCCCTGGGCGATACCGGTATAGAAGTTTTCCGCGCCAACCAGCTCGCGCAGCGCGAAGTTGCTTTCGATGCTGGCGCGCGGGGAGCCGATACCGATCACTTTCTTCGACTGGCGCAGAATATCTGCCGCGCCCTGCATCGCCTGTTCAGCGTTCAGGGTAATGAAGTCGTCGCCACGGCGCTGAACCGGCTGACGCGGACGGTCTTTCAGGTTCACATAGCCATAGCCGAAACGGCCGCGGTCGCAGAGGAAGTAGTGGTTAACGGTGCCGTTGTAACGGTTTTCGATACGACGCAGCTCGCCGTAACGCTCACCCGGGCTGGTGTTACAGCCGAGGGAACACTGCTGGCAGATGCTTGGCGCAAACTGCATGTCCCATTTACGGTTGTAACGCTCGGAGTGAGTTTTATCCGTGAATACACCGGTCGGGCAGATTTCTACCAGGTTACCGGAGAATTCGCTTTCAAGCGTACCGTCTTCCGGACGACCGAAGTAGACGTTATCGTGCGCGCCATATACGCCCAGATCCTGACCGTCTGCGTAGTCTTTGTAGTAACGCACGCAGCGGTAGCAGGCGATGCAGCGGTTCATTTCGTGAGAGATGAACGGCCCCAGGTCCTGGTTACGGTGGGTACGCTTGGTAAAGCGATAGCGACGGAAGCTGTGGCCGGTCATCACGGTCATATCCTGAAGGTGGCAGTTACCGCCCTCTTCACAGACCGGACAGTCGTGCGGGTGGTTGGTCATCAACCATTCCACAACGCTTTCGCGGAACTGTTTCGCTTCTTCGTCATCAATCGAAATAAAAGTGCCTTCGGTGGCTGGCGTCATACAGGACATCACCAGGCGACCACGCGTGTCTTCCGCGTTTTGATATTGCTTCACCGCACACTGGCGGCAAGCACCGACGCTGCCCAGCGCCGGATGCCAGCAAAAGTACGGAATATCGAGGCCAAGAGACAGACAAGCTTCCAGCAGGTTGTCCGCCCCGTTGACTTCGTATTCTTTGCCGTCTACATGAATCGTAGCCATTAGCATGCTTCCAGTTGGCTCGGTCGAAACCGAGCGTTAATCAAAATTCTTGTCGTTACCAGCGCGCTTTAAGCAGGTTCGGCTGAATCCCATTAATCGCATGGGTATTGCTGAACGGCTGCTTGATGCCTGCTTCGAACTCGTCGCGGAAATATTTGATCGCGCTCTGCAGAGGTTCGACGGCACCCGGTGCGTGGGCACAGAAGGTTTTACCCGGGCCTAAGAATCGACACAGTTGCTCAAGCGTCTCGATATCCCCAGGCTGGCCTTCACCACGTTCGATTGCACGCAGGATCTTCACGCTCCACGGCAGGCCATCACGGCACGGTGTGCACCAGCCGCAGGACTCGCGGGCGAAGAACTCTTCCAGGTTACGCACCAGCGAGACCATGCCGATCTCGTGGTCGACGGCCATCGCCAGCGCCGTACCCAGACGGCTGCCTGCTTTACCAATGCTTTCGAATTCCATTGGCAGGTCAAGATGGGCTTCGGTCAGGAAGTCGGTCCCTGCCCCACCCGGCTGCCAGGCTTTGAATTTCAGGCCATCGCGCATGCCGCCAGCGTAGTCCTCAAGAATTTCACGTGCGGTGGTACCGAACGGCAGTTCCCAGACGCCAGGATTTTTAACGCGACCAGAGAAGCCCATCAGCTTGGTACCGGCATCTTTGCTTGAGGAGATGCCCTGATACCACTCCACGCCGTTGGCGAGGATAGCCGGAACGTTACACAGGGTTTCAACGTTGTTTACGCAGGTCGGTTTACCCCATACGCCGGAACTTGCCGGGAACGGTGGCTTGGAACGCGGGTTCGCGCGGCGGCCTTCCAGGGAGTTAATCAGCGCGGTTTCTTCACCGCAGATATAACGCCCTGCGCCGGTGTGCACGAACAGTTCAAAGTCAAACCCGGTGCCAAGGATGTTTTTACCCAGCAGGCCGGCTTCAGTGGCTTCGGCAATCGCGCGACGCAGGTTTTCCGCCGCTTCAATGTACTCACCGCGCAGGAAGATGTAGCCACGGTACGCTTTCAGCGCAAACGCGGAGATCAGCATGCCTTCCACCAGCAGGTGCGGCAGCTGTTCCATCAGCAGGCGGTCTTTATAGGTGCCCGGCTCCATTTCATCGGCGTTACACAGCAGGTAACGGATGTTCATGGATTCGTCTTTCGGCATCAGGCTCCACTTCAGACCCGTGGAGAAGCCCGCACCGCCGCGCCCTTTCAGGCCGGAGTCTTTCACCGCATTAACGATGTCGTCCGGCGCCATGCCGCCAAGGGCTTTACGCGCGCCGGCATAGCCGTTTTTGCTCTGGTATTCGTCGAGCCATACCGGCTGTTTGTCATCGCGCAGACGCCAGGTCAGCGGATGCGTCTCAGCAGTACGAATTACAGTTTTCATTTGTACTGCTCCAGCAGGTCAGGAATCGCTTCCGGCGTCAGATGGCTGTGAGTGTCCTCATCAATCATCATGGTCGGCCCCTTGTCGCAGTTACCCAGGCAGCAGGTTGGCAGCAGGGTAAAGCGTCCATCGAACGTGGTCTGGCCCGGCTTGATATTGAGTTTTTTCTCAATCGCAGCCTGAATACCCTGATAACCGGTAATGTGGCAGACAACGCTGTCACAGTAGCGGATCACGTGGCGGCCGACCGGCTGACGGAAGATCTGGCTGTAGAACGTGGCTACGCCCTCTACGTCACTTGCCGGAATACCCAGCACTTTCGCGATCTCATAGATCGCCCCATCCGGCACCCAACCACGCTGTTTCTGTACGATTTTCAGCGCTTCAATGGACGCCGCACGCGGGTCTTCGTAGTGGTGCATCTCGTGCTCAATCGCGGCACGTTCTGCTTCACTCAGCTCAAAAGCCTCGGTTTGTGGTTGTTGATTCTCGTGCATAATTAGCGGTCCACATCTGACATAACAAAATCGATACTACCCAGATACACAATCAGGTCGGAGACCAGACTGCCGCGGATGGCGGACGGGATCTGCTGCAGGTGCGCAAAGCTCGGCGTACGCACGCGGGTACGGTAGCTCATGGTGCTGCCGTCACTGGTCAGGTAGTAACTGTTAATACCCTTGGTCGCTTCAATCATCTGGAAGGATTCTTGCGCCGGCATGACCGGACCCCAGGAAACCTGCAGGAAGTGGGTGATCAGGGTTTCGATATGTTGCAGCGTGCGCTCTTTCGGTGGCGGCGTCGTCAGCGGGTGATCCGCCTTGAACGGGCCTTCCGGCATGTTGTTGAGGCACTGCTCAAGGATGCGCAGACTCTGGCGCAGCTCTTCCACTTTCAGCATCACGCGGGTGTAGCAGTCGGAAACGCCGCCGCCCACCGGGACTTCAAAGTCGAAGTTCTCGTAGCCAGAGTAAGGACGGGCTTTACGCACGTCGAAATCAATACCGGTCGCACGCAGGCCTGCACCTGTCGTACCCCACTCCAGCGCTTCTTTCGCGCCGTAGGCAGCAACGCCCTGGGAACGGCCTTTTAGGATGGTGTTACGCAGCGCGGCTTTCTCGTATGACGCCAGACGTTTTGGCATCCAGTCGAGGAACTCACGCAGCAGACGGTCCCAGCCGCGCGGCAGATCGTGTGCCACGCCGCCGATACGGAACCAGGCAGGGTGCATACGGAAACCGGTAATCGCTTCCACCAGATCGTAGATTTTCTGACGGTCGGTAAAGGCGAAGAAGACCGGGGTCATCGCGCCGACGTCCTGAATGAACGTGGAGATGTACAGCAGGTGGCTGTTGATACGGAACAGTTCTGACAGCATAACGCGAATCACGTTAACGCGATCCGGCGTAACGATACCCGCTAGTTTCTCAACGGCCAGCACGTATGGCATTTCGTTGACGCAGCCGCCGAGGTACTCGATACGGTCGGTATACGGAATGTAGCTGTGCCAGGACTGACGCTCGCCCATCTTTTCAGCGCCACGGTGGTGGTAGCCGATGTCCGGAACGCAGTCGACAATCTCTTCGCCATCAAGCTGAAGGATAATACGGAATGCACCGTGCGCAGACGGGTGGTTTGGACCGAGGTTGAGGAACATGAAGTCCTCGTTGTCGGTACCGCGCTTCATGCCCCAGTCTTCCGGCTTGAAGGTCAGCGCTTCCATTTCCAGGTCCTGTTTGGCTTTGGTCAGCTCAAACGGATCGAATTCGGTTGCACGCGCAGGGTAGTCTTTACGCAGCGGGTGGCCGGTCCAGGTCTGCGGCATCATGATGCGCGTCAGATGCGGGTGGCCGTCGAAGGTCATGCCGAACATTTCCCAGGTTTCACGCTCATACCAGTTCGCGTTCGGGAAAAGTTTGGTGATCGTCGGCAGATGCATGTCGTTTTCAGACAATGCCACCTTGAGCATGATATCCGTATTACGGTCTATTGAGATCAGGTGGTAGAAAACGGAAAAATCCGCAGCAGGGAGACCCTGGCGGTGGGTACGCAGACGCTCGTCCATGCCGTGTAAGTCAAACAGCATGACGTACGGTTTTGGCAATTTCTTGAGGAAATCGACAACTTCCAGCAATTGCTCACGCTTCACCCAAACAACGGGTACCCCGGTGCGGGTAGCCTGAACAGTAAAGGCATCCGGCCCAAAACGGTTGCGCAGTTCGCCAATGACTGGGTCATCCAGATGATCCCGGGTCTGCCAGGCGGCTTCTTGCGCGGTTAAGTCGGTCATATTGTTCACCATTGCAAATGGTCCGTGGTGACTGTTGAGCCTGGCTTCGCGCTATTTGAGTAGTGATATGCGAAGGTGTTCTCCAGGCCTACAGGCGCAAATTAAATTTCGTCAGGCGTACGCAGATTGGTGACGGCAATACGTTCACCACGTTTACGCTCGCGCTCAGACTGCATGTTCGCGCGATACACACCCTGATCGCCAACAACCCACGACAGTGGGCGACGTTCTTTACCAATAGATTCCTGCAGCAGCATCAGCGCCTGCATGTAGGCTTCCGGACGTGGCGGACAACCCGGGATGTACACATCCACTGGGATAAATTTATCTACGCCCTGCACGACGGAATAAATGTCGTACATACCGCCAGAGTTTGCACATGCGCCCATGGAGATAACCCATTTTGGCTCCAGCATCTGGTCATACAGACGCTGAATAACCGGGGCCATCTTGGTAAAGCACGTACCGGCAACCACCATCAGGTCAGCCTGACGTGGGGAAGCACGGAGTACCTCGGCCCCAAAACGCGCAACGTCATGCACCGCAGTGAATGACGTCACCATTTCAACGTAGCAGCAAGAAAGGCCAAAGTTGTAAGGCCAGATGGAGTTCTTACGACCCCAGTTGACCATATCGTGCATGGCATGTTCGAGTTTGCCCATGTACACGCTTTTATTGACTTCTTGCTCCAGGGGGTCGGTTACGATCTCCTGTTTTTGCAGGGGGTAACGGTCATTCTCACCGTTAGGATCTATGCGGGTGAGCGTATAATCCATCTTATTGCCTCGCTGTTACTGCTGACGATTAGAGATACTGTTTTCCGGGTTGATGTGTTCACGACGTGAACGCGCAGGCGTCCAGTCAAGCGCGCCAATACGCACCAGATAAACCAGACCGGCCAGTAGCACTAAAATGAAAATTGCGGCCTCGACAAAGCCCACCCAACCACTTTCGCGGATGGACGTTGACCATGCGAAAAGGTAAAGCGCTTCCACGTCGAAGATGACGAAGAACATGGCTACCAGATAGAACTTGGCAGACAGGCGTAAGCGAGCGGAACCTACTGAATCAATACCTGATTCGAAAGGTGTGTTTTTGTGCCTTGCACGGGCGCGACCGCCCAGGAACCAGCCGCCGACTAACATCAGGCAGCACAGGCCAATGGCTACAATAAGAAAGATTGCGAATGCCCAGTGATGAGCGATGACTTCTGTGGATGTTGACATACTCATTGCTTACTCATCAAAAGTGATACCAACGACACTGCTCTTGCTGGCAGATGGGCATCACATCGATTCATGGGGAGGAACAAATAACCTTACACTAACTGTCAGAAATGAGACGTAGACAGCAAAATGATGGGGTTTTTTACTCCTTTCTATAACCTATTGTCAACTTTAACAAAGGTTTCTTCACATTAAATTACATCGAGCGATTCTCATTAACATTTGGTGCCCTTTAACCCTGGTGGGTGCATGACTTTCCGTCAAATGTATGTTGTTGAATCGTGTCCGTTTCGGAAGTAAAAAAAATAACCCTCCTATTTTGACAGGATTTGCCAACGATTCCTCCCCCCAAATAGGAGTATTTTCTTGATCTGCGACACGCTTTTGTTAATTCAACATGGAAAACGGCAACATATTTCCTGTTTTTTTAACATGAGAGGGATATGGGCGAAGTTAGAACGGAAAACGGACAAGTTTTAAGCAAAAGCATTCAGCTTATTGATAAATAAGAGAGTATCCTGAAAACCCTTGCGCCATAAGCGGGTATTATTGCGTAAAAAAAGCCACTGCATGTGAAAATCACACGAGTGGCTGTTTTTTACACTTACATTTTGTTACCAGAATATTGAGCTATCGATCACTCAAAATCCCCTTCGACGATCAGGGAGTCATCCCCCCCTTCGGAGGTAACGCGCTCGAATTGCCACGGGTTATGGTAGTTTTCCATCGCCTCGAACACCACTTTGGCCAACTCGTTATGGCTGGACGAATTGTGGCAGAGCAGATACTCCGTATCCGGCAGCGCAGGAAGACCGTCGGATTTCCCCAGAACGCGCAGATCGGGGCTCATCATCTCTACCGGACGGGCCGTTACGCCCAGACCGGCCTTCACGGCGGCACGAACCGCTGGCAGCGTGGAAGCCACATACGCCAGACGCCACGGAATGTTGGCCTCATTCAGCGCCGTGAGCACCATATCGCGGAACGGGCTCGGGTCATCCAGCAAGACCAGCGGAACCGGCTCCCCTTTTTGCAGCACGTACTCGGCTGCGCAATACCAGTGTGTAGGTGATGTGCGCAGCGTCAGGCAATCAAACTGCCCGGGACGATGCGTCGTCACCACAAGGTCGACTTTGTGCTCATTTAACATCTCAACCATAAAGGCATTACGTTTTACGCTAACGTCCAGCGCAAGCTTCGGATAAACCGAACTAATACGGTTGAGAAGAAACGGCAATATAGTATCCGCTGACTCATCAGATGCACCTAACGTTAGCACCCCTTGAAGGTTGCTAAACATTAATGACATACATGCTTCATCATTAAAGCGAAGAATTTTCCTGGCATAACCCAGTAGCTGAATACCGTGTTCCGTTAAGAGCTTATTACGCCCGTGACGTGCAAAAAGCTCTTTACCAACCAGTTGCTCCAGCCGCTGCATTTGCTGGCTAACGGCGGACTGAGTTCGGCAAACGGCGGCAGCAGCTGCTGCAAAAGTGTTGAGATCGGCGACCGCAACAAACGTTCTCAGCAGATCGAGGTCGAGATTCATTATCGGACGATTTGCATTTATCATATCTATTCACTTTCAGGTTGCTCGTGCGGAGCTGCCCGGGTTGAAGCTGTGTGTAACAGTTAAGCAATTCCCTCTGAAGGTTTTCCCTCGCATCCCGGCCCGGCAGACTGCCTGACAGATAGTTATTGTGCTGCTTTATATCAACAGTCAGAAAGCACGTTTCATGACGTTATTTTTATTCTCTTAAACGTTCAGGATATTTAGATGTTCGCAGGTTTATGTAAATTACATTAAAGGTATAACACCTTTTCTGCCATCTTTATCGCAGCGCTGTCAACGTAGCAGGAGATGTGCGACACATTCCAGCCAGAGATAACTCCAACAATAACAATCAATTAATTCGAAAAGTCAGTGCCAGATATACAAAATTCTTGCATCTGTCCTCTGCTTTCCTGAAAGACATCTTAACCCAAATCCACTTTATTTATAAGTCTTATTGCAATATTGAGGATTAAAGAAGAATGTTAAGCTTCTAAACTAATTTTATTAAAATTAACTAAAGTTGCATTTTATAGGTTAATAATAAATAAATTTTAATTTAGATTAAGACCATTCATTAATGGCACTTAACATTAATTTCACATGAGTAACTTTTAGCCACATTACGCTTTTACAGGAACATGTATCAAGCATTCAGGTTTTACGAAAAGTCACGCAGGGTGATTGCTACCCTTGTCAGGTTCACCACTTATTTTTACCAGCACAATATACAGAATTCTGACAAATGAATAGCACATTTAACCTATCATCGTGCCATACGCACAACTTTAAAACAGTAAAAAAGCTAACGCACAGCGAAAAAGATTTATCAAAATTTTGCTCCCGGCACAAAATCTTCTACTGCACACCCTTCAAAACGAAGCGAGGGGGGAGTACATTATTCCGTGCTGACTTCCACGGCAGGGAGCGGCAATAATAGCGAAAAGGTTAAAGGTTCATGTCCCCTATCGAAAAATCCAGCAAGCTAGATAACGTCTGTTATGACATCCGCGGCCCGGTTCTGAAAGAGGCAAAACGCCTTGAAGAGGAAGGCAACAAGGTTCTGAAACTCAACATTGGTAACCCTGCGCCATTTGGTTTTGAAGCGCCGGATGAAATTCTGGTTGATGTGATCCGCAACCTTCCTACTGCACAAGGCTATTGCGATTCAAAAGGACTTTACTCCGCACGTAAAGCCATCATGCAGCACTACCAGGCACGCGGTATGCGCGATGTTACCGTTGAAGATATCTATATCGGCAACGGCGTTTCCGAACTGATCGTGCAGGCGATGCAGGCGCTGCTGAACAGCGGAGACGAAATGCTGGTTCCCGCGCCGGACTATCCGCTGTGGACGGCTGCCGTATCACTGTCGAGCGGGAAAGCCGTGCATTATCTGTGCGACGAGTCCTCCGACTGGTTCCCGGACCTCGATGATATTCGCGCAAAAATCACGCCCCGTACGCGCGGCATCGTGATCATTAACCCGAACAACCCAACGGGCGCGGTGTACTCAAAAGAGCTGCTGATGGAGATCGTCGAGCTCGCCCGCCAGCACAACCTGATCATCTTTGCCGACGAAATCTACGACAAGATCCTGTACGACGCGGCACAGCACCACTCAATCGCCGCGCTGGCCCCGGATCTGCTGACCGTCACCTTTAACGGCCTGTCTAAAACCTACCGCGTGGCCGGTTTCCGTCAGGGCTGGATGGTACTGAACGGCCCGAAAAAGCACGCCAAAGGCTATATCGAAGGGCTGGAGATGCTGGCCTCGATGCGTTTATGTGCCAACGTTCCGGCGCAGCACGCGATCCAGACGGCGCTCGGCGGCTATCAGAGCATTAGCGAGTTCATCGTTCCCGGTGGTCGCCTGTATGAACAGCGCAACCGCGCGTGGGAGCTGATCAACGATATTCCGGGCGTCTCCTGCGTGAAGCCGAATGGCGCGCTGTATATGTTCCCGAAAATTGACGCGAAGCGCTTCAATATTCATGACGACCAGAAAATGGTGCTGGATTTCCTGCTTCAGGAAAAAGTGCTCCTGGTTCAGGGGACGGCGTTTAACTGGCCGTGGCCGGATCACTTGCGCATCGTGACGCTGCCGCGCGAAGATGACCTCGAAATGGCCATCAGCCGCTTCGGGCGCTTCCTCTCCGGATACCATCAGTAATCTTAAAATCAGGCTACTTCGGTAGCCTGATTTGCATCTTTCCTCCCCTCCCCGCACAATGAACGCCTGTCGCAGTGAAGACAAAAGGTAACCTATGAGTCAGAGTCATTTCTTCGCCCACCTCTCCCGCCTGAAACTCATCAACCGCTGGCCGCTGATGCGCAACGTGCGCACTGAGAACGTGTCAGAGCACAGTCTGCAGGTTGCCATGGTTGCTCATGCGCTCGCCGCCATTAAAAACCGCAAATTCAACGGCCAGGTTAATCCAGAGCGCATCGCCCTGCTGGCGATGTACCACGATGCGTCAGAAGTGCTGACCGGCGACCTGCCCACGCCGGTGAAATATTTCAACTCGCAAATTGCGCAGGAATATAAGGCCATCGAGAAAATTGCCCAGCAGAAGCTGATTGACATGGTGCCGGATGAGTTGCGCGACATTTTTGAGCCGCTCATCGATGAGCATCAGTACACGGAAGATGAAAAGTCGCTGGTCAAGCAGGCCGACGCGCTCTGCGCCTATCTGAAGTGTCTGGAAGAGCTGTCTGCGGGGAATAACGAATTTTTACTGGCAAAAACGCGTCTGGAAAAAACGCTGGAATCCCGCCGCAGCGAAGAGATGGACTATTTTATGCAGGTGTTTGTGCCGAGCTTCCATCTGTCGCTGGATGAGATTAGCCAGGATTCACCGTTGTAATCTGTTTGCCCAGCGGCGCTGCGCTTGCAGGGCCTTCGGGTAGTAGGCCGGGTAAGGCGCAGCCGCCGCCCGGCAAAATTATCAGAACGGGAACAGGACCGGTATCAATACCACGCACACCACCATCACCAGCACGGTGAACGGCACGCCCAGCTTCACGAAATCACTGAACTTATAATTCCCGGGCCCCAGCACCAGCGTATTCACCGGTGAAGAGACCGGCGTCATAAATGCCGCGGAGGCCGCCATTGCGACCATCATCGCAAAGGGATACGGCGACACGCCCATGGATTTGGCCATCGCCAGCGCAATCGGCGCCATCAGTACCGCCGTCGCGGTATTGGAGATAAACAGACCGATGGTGGCGCACATAATGAACAGACAGACCAGCATCATGTACGGCCCATACCCGCCGCCAACGTCCATTAAGCCTTTAACAATCAGATCCACCCCGCCGGTTTTTTGCAGCGCCAGGGCGAAGGGCATCATCCCGACGATCAGGATAATGCTCGGCCAGTGAATGGCTTTATAGGCGCTTTCGGCGTCAATGCAGCGGAATTTGCCCATCAACAGGCAGGCGATGATTGCCGCGACCGGATTGGGAATTTCATCGGTCAGCATCAGCGCCACCATCAGCACCAGACAAAAAATCGCGTGGGGCGCCTGGCTGTGCGCAGGCGACGCGTCGCTCTCCTCGACAGGCATGTTGAGCACCACAAAATCGCGCCCTTTTTGCCCAAGCTGGCTAATTAGCTTCCAGTTACCAACAACAAGGAAGATATCGCCCAGCAGGATCGGCTCATCCACCACCGCCCCTTCCATCGCTACGCCATCGCGCTTCAGCCCCACGACATTCAGGCCATAGCGGGTTCGGAACCCCATTTCCCGCACGGTTTTACCCAGCAGTTCCGATTCCGGGATCAGCGATACTTCTGCCATGCCAACATCCAGCGCCTGATCGGAGAAATACTCCCCGCGCAGCACCATCGGTTCCAGCAGCTGCTCGCTGCAAAACTCGCGCAGATCCACGTCCGCGGTGGACATATCAATCAGCAGGACGTCCCGCGCGCGGAACTCCGACACCCCGTTGACGTTGACAATAACCCGGCGAAAACGACGCCAGCGCTCTACGCCAATCACGTTCGCGCCATAGCGCTCACGCAGCTTCAGGTCGTCAAGACGCTGTCCCACCATCGGCGAGCCGGGACGAATAGCCAGACGGCGCGCGCGCCCGGTGAGACGGTACTCTTTAATCAGATCGCGGAAGGTGCGTCGCTTCCACCCTTCTTTATTTTTGTCCTGTTTTTCACCTTTCAGGGCAAACCGGGTCAGCAGCATGTAGACCACGCCCATCACCAGAATGACCAGCCCAAGCGGGGTGACGCTGAAAAAACTGAAGCCCTGGAATCCTTCCCGGATCAGCTCGCTGTTGACGATCAGGTTCGGCGGCGTTGCCACCAGCGTCATCATGCCGCTAATCAAACCGGCAAAACTCAGGGGCATCATCAGGCGCGACGGCGAGATCTCCATCCGCATGGAGACGCTCAGCACCACCGGGATAAAGATGGCGACCACGCCCGTTGAGCTCATAAACGCTCCCAGCCCGGCGACGGTCACCATCAGGTAGATCAGCATTTTGGTTTCGCTGCTGCCCGCCACCTTCACCAGCCACGACCCCATGATGGTCGCCACGCCGGTACGCACCAGCCCATCACCAATAATAAACAGGGCGGCAATCAGGATAACGTTAGGATCGCTAAACCCGGAGAAGGCTTCCGGCAGCGTGAGCGTACCGCTCAGCACAAACGCGACGATGACAAACAAGGCGACGGCGTCCATGCGTACCTTGCCCGTTGCAAAAAGAAGGATGGCGATTAAAAGCAGGCTCAGGACCCAAATCAGTTCACCGTTCACAACATGTCCTTGTCAGTGGGAGATGAGGAATTTTGCCATAAAAAAGCCCCAGCAATGTGGGGCTATATCATGTGATTACATTTTTAGCGAGACGGTTACAACCCCGTCAGAGGCTTTCGAAACAGCCAGCGCCGTCAGGGAATCCAGCACAAAGTCTGCTTCCTCCAGACGGGGAGATCCCGCCGGAACATTCACCGCGATAACGTGGCTTCCGGCGTTCAGCCCGGCCAGTACGCCAGCGGCCGCGTCTTCCACCACCACGCACTCTTCAGGCTCGAGGCCCAGCAGTTCAGCGCCCAGTAAAAACGCGTCGGGCTCCGGTTTACCGCGCTTTACGCGCTCCGCCGTGATAAACACTTCTGGCGTCGGCAGACCTGCCGCCTTGTGACGGGCGTGGGCGACGGGAATGGAGCCTGAGGTAACGATAGCCCACGGGATCTGCGCTTCGTTCAGATGCTCAAGCAGCTCGCGCGCGCCCGGTAAGGCTGTGATGCCGTCCGTATCCGTGGCTTCAATATGTTCCAGGTATTTGAACTCCGCCTGAATTTCGTCCTCAGAGCGTCCGGCCAGGAAGTGCCGTAGCGAGGTGATGGCCTGTTTGCCATGGATAAAATTCAGCACGTCCTGATGGTCGATGCCATGTCTGTCAGCCCAATGGCACCAGGAACGCTCCACAACCGGCAGCGAATCCACCAGCGTACCGTCCAGATCAAACAGAAAACCTCTACACTGCACACGCACCTCCGTCAGGCATTAATGATTTGTTGAATTTCGTTGCTGCTTAAATGGTACTGGCGCGGGCAGGCGTGCCACGCGCTTAGCATTCGCTGATATTTATCCCACATAGGGGTCTGCGCGTTGAAGCCGTGGGTGCCCGCGTCAAAGTGGGTATAGCGCCCTTCTGTATTCACCATAAAGCGAACATAGCTCAGATAACGCGCTTCCGTTGCGGCATCAAAGCCTAAGAAGGTCACGCGGCGCTCGTCGATGGACTGCTGATCTTTGAGATTCGTCCAGGACACGTGCAGGGCGTGATACATCTCCATAATGTCGATCACGATGCGACAGGTTTCTTCTTTCAGCTCGCCAAACTCGCGGTCCAGTTCGCGCATTTGCAAACCAAAACCGCGTTCGACGATGGTTTGCAGGCGGCTGTAGCGCGCAGCGTTATCGGGATCAAGCATAGTCATCATCTTGTACTGGTTGGACAAAATCAGACGTTGAGCATGGGTCATTTCCATCTTTCGACTCCTGTAGCGCATTGCACTTTAAAAAAAAGACACGGTAACTGATTGTTACTGTGCCTTCTTTTCGTCGTCGTTTCGATGATCAATCACAAATCATCGAGGAATGTTTTATCCAGTTGCTTAAAAGCGCGCTTTAACGTGTCCGCCAGCGCCTGGTAGTCCGGCTTGCCTTCGACCGGGGCGAGCGCCTGTCCGGCCTCCTCCAGTTTTCCGCGCACTTCATAAAACCAGTGTAAAATAGAAGGGGGAAGCGGAGTGATGGACCGTTTACCTAACCACCACAGGCCCTGCATCGGCAGGCTTAAGGCGAAGAGCGCCGTCGCGACTGCAGGACCAAGCTGCCCGCCCAACGCAATCTGCCAGCACAGCGTAAAGACAGCGACAGGCGGCATAAAGCGAATCGCATAGCGCGTGGCGCGAATGGTGCGATTCTCAATGAACATCGGCGCAAGGCGCTTTTCCATCGGCCACGTCTTTGCGTAATGCTGTCCCCGACGAAACAGACTAAAGAAATTTACGGACGGGTTCTCTGGTGTCGACATGGCTGTACCTCAACTTCACATATAAAAATTAAAATTTTCGTGCAAAACCACAACAAGCTATGACAACGTTCAAAATATTTTGTCATCTCTACCCCGTATCGGGTATCCTGTGCCAGCCTGATAGGGCCCTAGACGAGAATCATTAACTCGTCAAATTATTGCACATTATGCCATTGGCTGAAAATTGTGCAAAATGGCATAAAATCATAGTTATTTCTTCCATCATGCCACAATGTTCGTTTGGCATGATGTTAATCATAAATGTCTGAGTCCTCATGCGTTACGCTGTTAGACTCACTGACGTTTTTTTAGCCACGTATCAATAATAGGTACTTCCATGTCGAGTAAGTTAGTACTGGTTCTGAACTGCGGTAGCTCCTCACTGAAATTCGCCATCATCGATGCGCTCAACGGTGACGAATACCTCTCTGGTTTGGCCGAATGTTTCCATCTGCCTGAAGCACGTATCAAGTGGAAGATGGACGGCAGCAAACAAGAAGCGGCTTTAGGTGCAGGCGCCGCTCACAGTGAAGCGCTGAACTTTATCGTTAACACTATTCTGGCACAAAAACCAGAACTGTCTGCTCAGCTGACTGCGATTGGTCACCGTATCGTCCACGGCGGCGAAAAATACACCAGCTCCGTCGTGATCGACGAATCTGTGATCCAGGGCATCAAGGACTCTGCGTCCTTCGCACCGCTGCACAACCCGGCTCACCTGATCGGTATCGCTGAAGCGCTGAAATCCTTCCCGAATCTGAAAGACAAAAACGTGGCCGTATTCGACACCGCGTTCCATCAGACCATGCCGGAAGAGTCTTACCTCTATGCCCTGCCATACAGCCTGTACAAAGAACACGGCGTACGTCGCTACGGCGCGCACGGTACCAGCCACTTCTATGTGACTCAGGAAGCCGCAAAAGTTCTGAACAAGCCGGTTGAAGAACTGAACATCATCACCTGCCACCTGGGCAACGGTGGTTCTGTTTCTGCTATCCGCAACGGTAAATGTGTTGATACTTCCATGGGTCTGACCCCGCTGGAAGGTCTGGTGATGGGTACCCGTTCCGGTGACATCGACCCGGCGATCATCTTCCACCTGCACGACACCCTGGGCATGAGCGTTGACCAGATCAACAAAATGCTGACCAAAGAGTCTGGCCTGCTGGGTCTGACCGAAGTCACCAGCGACTGCCGTTACGTTGAAGACAACTACGCAGAGAAAGAAGACGCTAAACGTGCAATGGACGTTTACTGCCACCGTCTGGCGAAGTACATCGGCTCTTACACTGCGCTGATGGAAGGCCGTCTGGACGCGGTTATCTTCACCGGTGGTATCGGTGAGAACGCGGCAATGGTTCGTGAACTGTCCCTGGGCAAACTGGGCGTTCTGGGCTTCGACGTTGATCACGAGCGTAACCTGGCTGCCCGCTTCGGCAAGTCTGGCTTCATCAACAAAGAAGGCACCCGCCCTGCTCTCGTTATCCCAACTAACGAAGAACTGGTCATTGCGCAAGACGCGCACCGCCTGACTGCCTGATTCCACACCGCCAGCAATGCTGGCGGTGCTGTTTTGTAACCCGCCCAATTGCGGCGGTAACGAAAGAGGATAAACCGTGTCCCGTACTATTATGCTGATCCCTACCGGAACCAGCGTCGGCCTGACCAGCGTCAGCCTTGGCGTTATCCGTGCTATGGAACGCAAAGGCGTTCGTCTGAGCGTCTTTAAGCCAATCGCCCAGCCACGTGCTGGTGGCGATGCGCCAGACCAGACCACCACCATCGTTCGCAAGAACTCCAATCTGCCAGCGGCTGAACCGCTGAAGATGAGCCACGTTGAGTCTCTGCTGTCCAGCAACCAGAAAGACGTGCTGATGGAAGAGATCATCGCTAACTACCATGCTAACGCGCAAGACGCGGAAGTGGTGCTGGTTGAAGGCCTGGTCCCGACGCGCAAACACCAGTTTGCCCAGTCTCTGAACTTTGAAATCGCGAAAACCCTGAACGCAGAGATCGTTTTCGTGATGTCTCAGGGCACCGACACCCCAGAGCAGCTGAACGAGCGTATCGAACTGACGCGCAGCAGCTTCGGCGGCGCGAAAAATACCAACATCACCGGCGTGATCGTGAACAAGCTGAACGCACCGGTGGATGAGCAGGGACGTACTCGCCCTGACCTGTCCGAGATTTTCGACGACTCTTCCAAAGCGAAAGTCATCAAAGTTGACCCGGCTAAGCTGCAGGAATCCAGCCCTCTGCCAGTACTGGGCGCGGTGCCATGGAGCTTCGATCTGATTGCAACCCGTGCAATCGATATGGCGCGTCACCTGAACGCTACCATCGTTAACGAAGGCGACATCAACACCCGCCGCGTGAAGTCCGTGACCTTCTGTGCGCGCAGCATTCCGCACATGCTGGAACACTTCCGCGCAGGTTCCCTGCTGGTAACCTCCGCAGACCGTCCTGACGTACTGGTTGCCGCCTGCCTGGCCGCGATGAACGGCGTGGAAATCGGTGCGATCCTGCTGACCGGTGCCTACGAGATGGACCCACGCGTCAGCAAGCTGTGCGAACGCGCGTTTGCGACCGGCCTGCCGGTCTTCATGGTGAATACCAACACCTGGCAGACCTCCCTGAGCCTGCAGAGCTTCAACCTGGAAGTGCCGGTTGATGACCACGAGCGTATCGAGAAAGTTCAGGAATACGTTGCGGGCTACATCAACGCAGACTGGATCGAATCCCTGACTGCAACCTCCGAGCGCAGCCGCCGCCTGTCTCCTCCAGCATTCCGTTATCAGCTGACCGAGTTGGCGCGTAAAGCGGGCAAACGCGTTGTTCTGCCAGAAGGCGACGAACCACGTACCGTTAAAGCGGCTGCTATCTGTGCAGAGCGCGGCATCGCGACCTGTGTGCTGCTGGGTAACCCGGATGAGATCACCCGCGTTGCGGCGTCTCAGGGCGTTGAGCTGGGCGCTGGCATCGAAATCGTTGACCCTGAAGTGGTTCGCGAGAGCTACGTTGCTCGTCTGGTTGAGCTGCGTAAGAGCAAGGGCATGACCGAAGCCGTTGCGCGCGAACAGCTGGAAGACAACGTGGTGCTGGGCACTCTGATGCTTGAGCAGGACGAAGTTGACGGTCTGGTTTCCGGTGCGGTTCACACCACGGCGAACACCATCCGTCCACCGCTGCAGCTGATCAAAACCGCGCCAGGCAGCTCTCTGGTTTCTTCCGTGTTCTTCATGCTGCTGCCTGAACAGGTTTACGTTTACGGCGACTGCGCGATCAACCCGGATCCAACCGCAGAACAGCTGGCAGAAATCGCTATCCAGTCCGCGGACTCCGCGATTGCCTTCGGTATCGAACCGCGCGTAGCAATGCTCTCCTACTCCACCGGTACTTCTGGTGCTGGTAGCGACGTAGAGAAAGTACGTGAAGCGACCCGTCTGGCGCAGGAAAAACGTCCTGACCTGATGATCGACGGCCCGCTGCAGTACGACGCCGCCGTGATGGCCGACGTTGCGAAATCCAAAGCGCCGAACTCGCCGGTTGCAGGTCGCGCTACCGTGTTCATCTTCCCGGATCTGAACACCGGTAACACCACCTATAAAGCGGTGCAGCGTTCAGCAGACCTGATCTCCATCGGGCCAATGCTGCAGGGCATGCGCAAACCTGTGAACGACCTGTCTCGTGGCGCGCTGGTTGACGATATCGTCTACACCATCGCGCTGACCGCGATCCAGTCTTCGCAGCAGCAGTAATGTTAAAAAGCCCGGTGGCGCCAGCGCTTACCGGGCAACAAAAAGGCGACCACTTAACGGGTCGCCTTTTTTATTTACAGCAGCTCTCGCGCCGCCGATACAATGTCATGTGCCGTCAGGCCATACTCCTTCTGCAGGAAATCCTGTGTCCCCACCTGGCCGTAACGCTCCTTGACGCCCACCCGCCGCATCGGTACCGGGCAGGTTTCCACCAGCACCTCCGCCACCGCCGATCCCAGGCCGTTGTGAATACTGTGGTTTTCACAGGTGACGATGCGACCGGTTTTCTCGGCGTAGTTTTTCACCAGCATCCGGTCGATGGGCTTCAGGGTAAACATGTCGATGACCGCCGCGCTGACCCCCTCCTGCTCAAGCTGGCGCGCCGCTTCCAGCGCTTCCGCCACCATGATGCCGTTGGCAATCAGGGTAATATCGGTTCCTTCGCGCAGCACGTTGCCTTTACCAATGGTGAAGGTTGAGCCCGGGGCATACACGCTCGGCGCCTGCTTACGGATGGTGCGTACCCAGTAGAAGCCTTCGAGGTCGATAAGCTGGCGCAGCACGTCCTCAAACATCACCGCGTCGGTCACCTCCAGCACCACCGAATGCGCCAGACCGCGTACGATGCCCATATCCTCAAACGACATATGCGTCCCGCCGTTATGGCAGGCCGTCACGCCCGCATCCGAGGCAATCACCTTCACGTTGTTGCGCTGATAGTCCAGGGACATAAACAGCTGGTCGAAGCAGCGACGGCTGGCAAACGCGGTGAAGGTATGAACGAACGGTTTACGCCCGGTAAGCGACAGCCCCGCCGCGGTGCCGATGACGTTGGCCTCCATAATGCCGCAGTTAATCACGTGCTGCGGATAATCGCGCGCCACGCCGTCCATCGCCATCGAGCTCATCAGATCCGCTTCCAGGGCGATAATCTCGCTTCCTGCCTCAATCTGCTTTGCCACGAAGCCCGCGTAGACCTTACGCATCTCAACGGCGTCTTTCTCTCCTGCCGGTGCAACCTTAATCATGTGAAGCCTCCAGTTGGCGAATCGTCTCGTTGAGGGCCGCTTTGCTCTCCGCGGTCAACCGCAGGTGGTGCGAGTTGCTGAGCTGTTCCAGGTACGGCACCCCCTGCCCTTTGATGCTGTCGAGGATGACGACTATCGGACGCGCGTCGGCAGCCGGGACCCGCGACGTCACCGCCAGCAGGCCCGGGATGTCGTCGCCCTTCACCGTCGCCACGTCAAAGCCAAAGGCGCGGAATTTCCCCTCCAGGTCGAACGCGCTGATAATTTCGTCCAGCTCGCCGTCGAGCTGCTGTTTGTTCCAGTCCACGAACACCGTCAGGTTGTTAAGGCGATGATGAGCGATAAACTGGAAGGCTTCCCAGCACTGCCCCTCGTTCAGCTCGCCGTCACCGACGATGCAGAAGACGCGGTTCGGTCGCCCCGCCAGCCTGTGCGAGAGCGCCATACCGCCGGCAATTGAGATCCCCTGCCCCAGCGAACCGGTGGTGGCGTCCACCCCGCGCGTTTTCAGACGGTCCGGGTGGCTTGGCAGGCGCGTGCCGTTCTGGTTCAGGGTGATCAGCTCTTCCACCGGGAAGTAGCCCTTGATCGCCAGCGTGCTGTAGAGCGCCGGGCCCGCATGGCCTTTCGACAGGACAAAATAGTCTCGCTCCGGCCAGTCCGGATCCGCCGGGTCGATTTTCATCACCGCGCCGTACAGCACGGCCAGGGTTTCAACCACCGACATACTGCCGCCATAGTGTCCAAAGCCCAGCTGCGTCAGGGATTTAAGCGTCTCAAGACGGATCTGACGCGCGAGTTCGGTTATCTCTTTCTCATTCATGATTTGGCTCCGGTGTTTTCCTGCGCGTTACCGCCCGCAGGTTTGTTTTTCGCGAAGACGTTGTACGCCACCAGCAGCGCGAACAACGCCACAACCAGTCCGGTGATGGCAAGCGGCGACAGGAAGCGCGCCAGGTTGCCGAGCACAATCCCGACCGCGCCGAAGTCGGCGTCCGAGAAGGTGGTGTTGGCAAAGCCAATTGCGCCCAGCACCGGCAGCAGCAGGACCGGCAGGAAGGTGATCAGCAGGCCGTTAGCAAAGGCGCCCATCATTGCCCCGCGGCGTCCGCCGGTGGCGTTACCGAACACGCCCGCCGTTGCGCCGGTGAAGAAGTGCGGCACCACGCCCGGGAGGATCAGCACCCAGCTAAACTGACCGCAGATGAACAACCCTACAATCCCGCCGAGGAAGCTGAACAGGAAGCCAATCAGCACCGCGTTTGGCGCATACGGATACACCACCGGGCAGTCCAGCGCAGGACGCGCGTTCGGCACCAGTTTTTCCGAGAAGCCGGTAAAGGCCGGAACGATTTCCGCCAGAATCAGGCGCACGCCCTGCAGGATGATGAACACGCCCGCCGCGAAGGTGATCGCCATGATGATGGCGTAGACCAGGTAGTTCTGACCGCCGCTGAAGGTGGCCTCCACGTACTCACGCCCGGCGCTCACCGCCAGGATGAGGTAGATAATCATCATGGTCAGGGAGATCGAGATCGAGCTGTCGCGCAGGAAGCTCAGGTTCTTCGGCAGGTTCATCTCTTCGGTTGAGCGGGAGCCTTTGCCAACCTTGCTGCCAATCCAGCCGGACAGCACGTAGCCCAGCGTGCCGAAGTGCCCGAAGGCAATCTCATCGTTGCCGGTAATGCGCTTCATGTAGCGCTGGGCAATCGCCGGGAAGAAGGCCATGATCAGGCCGAGGATCAGCGAGCCGGTAAAGACCAGCCCCACGCCCTCAAAGCCCGCTACCGTCAGGATCACGCCAATCATGCACGCCATATAAAACGTGTGGTGCCCGGTCAGGAAGATGTACTTCAGGCGGGTAAAGCGCGCGACGATAATATTCGCCACCATGCCGAAGGCCATAATAAGCGCGGTCGCTGCACCGTATTTTTCCAGCGCAATTGACACAATCGCTTCATTGTTTGGAATAATGCCCTGAATCGTAAAGGCATGCTCAAACATACCGCCCAAAGGATTTAATGACCCCACCAGCACCGTGGCGCCGCCGCCCAGCACAATAAAGCCGAGAATGGTTTTAATCGTCCCTTTCACCACGTCCGAAAACGCTTTTTTCTGCGCAACCAGACCAATTAGCGCAATTAAGCCGACCAGCACCGAAGGGACTTTTAAAATATCAACAACGAAATTCAGCGTTTCAAGGATAAACATATCCACCTCGCCTTATCAGGGTTATTGTCTTTCGAACCAGGCGCGCAGCTGCGCTTCAAGTTCGTTGATGTCGATGATGTTGTTAATCACCACCAGCTGGCTTTCCGGCACGCTGGCGCTGGCCGCAATGTCTTTTGCCATCACGAACAGATCGGCCGCGCCCGGCGTGGCCGAGGAGAGATCGGAATGTTCAACCTCAGCCTCAACCTCCAGCTTTTTAAGCACCTTTTTAATATTCATTTCGACCATAAAACTGCTGCCCAGGCCGGAGCCGCAAATAGCCATGATTTTCATTGTTGTCCCCTTATTTTGAGTAGAGCACGCCCCATCACGCTGTCGCGTAATGTTGTGAATAATCGGATTAAAGAATTAAATCAGAAGCGGTCAATAATCGTTTTAATTTCCTCCAGGGTATTCGCCTGATGCAGTTTCTCCATATCCTCATCGCTGGAAAATAATTCTGCGAGTGCGGATATCATTTCGATATGGCTATGTTTATCCGGTGCCGCGAGCATAATAATCACATCGACAGGGTCAAACTCACCGGCACCAAACGAGACGCCCTGTTTTAGTTTTAATAAAGACAAACCCAGTCCTTTGGCGCCTTCCTCCGGCCGCGCATGCGGCATCGCCAGCCCTGGTGCCAGCACATAATAGGGTCCTAACGTGTGGTGCTGCTGGATGATGGCCGTGACGTATTCAGGCTCAATCACCTGCAAATCCAGAAGCGGCTTCGCGCACAGCTCCAGCGCCTGCGGCCAGTTTTCCACGCTATCCTGTAGCGTGATGGTTGTATCATATATCCATTTTTTGAGCACTTTTCACTCCCGCTACACGCTAAAGATGAACAAACTTTATTCAACACATCGCTGGATGACTGCGATCGCGATCACAAAGATAGCGCTACCAATGGTTAACATGCAGAAATGTGATAGCGCTATCAAATTGCAATCACGGCGCTAAATCACAGCAAAAAAAGGGATTTAAGGCGTATACTGCCTGTCACGTGAAGCGAAGGAAATGATGAACGCGTCTGGTCAGCAGGAAGGTGTATGTCTCTAACCCGAAAACGGCGCAGTACCGGTAAAGTGACACTCGCCGATGTCGCACAGCTTGCCGGTGTGGGCACGATGACCGTGTCCCGTGCACTCCGCACGCCCGAACAGGTTTCCGATAAACTACGTGAAAAAATTGAAGCTGCCGTGCAGGAGCTGGGTTATATGCCTAATCTTGCCGCCAGCGCGCTGGCCTCGGCGTCGTCATGGACGATAGCCATGGTGGTGCCTAATCTCTCCGAAGCCGGCTGCTCGGAGATGTTCGCCGGACTACAGCAGGTGCTACAGCCTGCCGGGTATCAGATCATGCTGGCTGAATCCCAGCATCGTCTTGAGCAGGAGGAGAAATTGCTGGAGACGCTGCTGGCGTCGAATATTGCCGCCGCAATCCTGCTCAGCGTTGAACATACCGATACCGTTCGCCACTGGCTGAAAAACGCCTCTATTCCGGTGATGGAAATGGGTGCCATGCGCGCCGACCCGATCGATATGAATATCGGGATTGATAACGTAGCGGCCATGTATGAACTCACGGAAATGGTGATTAAGCGCGGCTACCAAAATATTGGCCTGCTGTGCGCCAACCAGGAGCAGTGGATTTTCCAGCAGCATTTGCAGGGCTGGTACAAAGCCATGCTTCGCCACCATATGTCGCCGAACCGGGTCATTAACGCGGCGATGCCGCCGAGCTTCTCGACCGGCGCGGCACAGCTGCCTGAATTCCTGCTGGCGTGGCCGGAGCTGGATGCGCTGGTATGCGTCTCTGACGAGCTGGCCTGCGGCGCGCTGTACGAGTGTCAGCGCAGGCGAATCAAGGTGCCGGACGATCTGGCGGTGGTCGGCTTTGGCGATAGCGACGTGAGCCGCGTCTGTCAGCCGCCGCTGACGACGATGGCGGTGCCGCATCGTAAGATTGGAATTGAAGCCGGGAAAGCGCTACTGGAGCGTCTGAATGACGGGGACTGGCGCGATCAAAAGCCCATCGCGTCCAGTCTGTGTCTGAGAGAGAGTTGCTGACGCTTACTCAGCCTCTTCCTCTTTCTCTGATTTGGTCGATTCGTTTTTGGCGTTGCGGGTCATCCACAGCGCCAGCGCTTTTAACGAATCCGGCGTGAACTCGTCGCAGCGCGCGGTGATCTCTTCTGGCGTCATCCAGCTGACTTCACTCACCTCTTCTTCCTGGAGAGCGAACGGGCCGTGGGAGACGCAGCTAAACAGCCCGCCCCAGACGCGGCAGTTTTCGTCTTCGAAATAGAACTGACCGTGCTCGGCAAACGGCACACCGGCGATGCCTAACTCTTCTTCTGCTTCGCGACGTGCGGAATCCAGCAGCACTTCATCTGCCTGAACAACACCGCCAGCGGTGGCATCCAGCATACCCGGGAGAAAATCTTTGGTGTCCGTGCGGCGCTGGACCAGAATTTTGCCCATCCCGTCATGCACAACGATGTACGTTGCGCGGTGGCGCAGACGCTCCGCACGCATTTGTTCGCGGCTGGCCTGCGCGATCACTTCATTCTCTTCGCTGACAATGTCAACCCACTCTGTACTTGCCAAATGACTCTGCTCCACCATCGGGAAACCTTCTCTTCTAAGCGCTCTTTCGGCGCGTTTGCAGTTGAGGTGTAACTTACGGATTAATCGCTACCTGCGCAATAACTTGCTGATCATTAAGTGCGATAACGCTCAGGGTATTTCCATCCAGCATGCCATAGCTCGCAGGATAACCGCCTTTCGGTATGCTGACCGAACCCGGATTGAAGTGATAAATCTCACCGCGTTTTTCAGCAACCGGAATATGAGTATGACCGTAAACCAGGACATCGCCAGCCGCGAGCGCCGGGAGATTATCCGGGCTAAAAAGATGCCCGTGCGTCAGGAACAGGCGGCTTTGTTCCAGCAGCACCTGTTGCCATGGCGCGGTAAGGGGAAAATGCAGCAGCATCTGGTCCACCTCGCTGTCGCAGTTGCCGCGAACGGCGACAATGCGCGAGGCAAACGGGTTGAGCTTTTCCGCGACCTGCGCAGGGGCGTAGCCCTCCGGCAGCGCGTTGCGCGGGCCGTGGCTGAGGACATCCCCCAGAATAATCAGCCACTGCGCGCCGCTTTGTGCAAACAGGGAAAGGACACGCTCGGTAGCGGGCAGCGATCCATGGATATCCGACGCAAACATCAGTTTCATCAGTCACTCCTCGGGAAAACAGACTGCCCCCATCATACCTGAAGCGTCAGGGCTTATCAGCCCGCGCGCCTGGCAGATAGTGCCACATAGCGCTGCACGGAGGCGCGTTGCCACTGAAACGCGGCATAATCCACCAGCAGCTGCGGCACCTCATCGCCGTTGAGGATCAGGCGGTTTAGCATCAACGCCAGATCGGCGTCGGCGATGCACCACTCGCCGAACAGGTTCGGGTTGCCGTGTGCGAGGAGCGAGGTGGCGGTTTCAATCAGTTTTTGCGCGCTTTCACGGCCTTCAGCGCTGAGCGCTGGCTTTTTGACCCCGGCAAACACGACATCAGTTGAGCGTTCCACGCGAATGGGCACCAGATCGCTCCGCAGCCACGCCTGGATCTGCCGCGCCCGCGCGCGTTTTTGCAGATCGTGAGGATAAATGCGCTCCCACTCAGGCGGCGCGAACCGATCTTCCAGATATTCATCGATCGCCGACGATTCGCTCAGGGCAAAACCGTCGATCTCCAGCACCGGCACGCGTCGGGTCAGGTCGTAGCCCTGCCACTGCGGCTTGAGATGTTCACCGCCGTCAAGATCGACGGTCTTCAGCGTAAAAGTGAGCCCTTTTTCGGCCAGCGCAACGTATACGCTCATAACATAGGGAGAAAAGAAATTCGCATCGGACCACAACATGATGACGGGCTGGTTCATAACATCCTCATAGGCTGATCGGTTTTTACTCAACATATAATCTCTTTGCCTCGCTGTCACTTGATGAAAACTCACGATTTACAACAACCACCTATACTCATTTGTCATGGCACCACTCTTAGCATGGACAGGAGTTGAGAATGATCGACCTTTATTACGCCCCTACCCCAAACGGCCATAAGATCACCCTTTTTCTTGAAGAAGCCGAGCTGGATTACAGGATCATTCGCGTGGATATCAGCAAAGGCGATCAGTTCAGCCCTCTCTTTCTGGCTATCTCGCCGAATAATAAAATCCCGGCCATTATTGATAACCACCCGGCGGACGGAGGCAGGCCGCTGAGCCTGTTTGAGTCCGGTGAGATTTTGCTCTACCTGGCGGAGAAAACCGGCAAACTGCTGAGCGGCGAACTGCGCGAGCGTCACCATACCCTGCAATGGCTCTTCTGGCAGGCAAGCGGGCTGGGGCCCATGCTGGGGCAAAATCATCATTTTACCGCTTACGCCCCGCAGCCCATTCCTTATGCAATAGAACGCTATCAGGTTGAGACTCAACGGCTGTATGACGTTCTGAACCGTCGGCTGGAGAAAACGCCGTGGCTCGGGGGCGATCATTACAGTATTGCCGATATCGCCTGCTGGCCGTGGGTGAATACGCATGAAAAACACCGAATTGACCTGGCCGCTTACCCGGCGGTGAACAACTGGTTTGAGCGCATCCGAACCCGCCCGGCCACCGAGCGGGCGATGCAAAAAATCCAGCAGATTTAGCCCTCTATGAGGCTGGGTGCCCGCGAGCCTCTCATGTATGATGAGCGTGAAATACTGACACGGAGAAGACCTGCAATGTCACAGCCAGACGCTATTATTCGCATAAAAAATTTACGCTTGCGCACCTTCATCGGCATCAAAGAGGAAGAGATCGCCAACCGTCAGGATATTGTCATTAACGTGGTAATTCACTATCCCGCAGACAAAGCGCGGGCCAGCGAAGACATCAACGACGCGCTGAACTACCGCACAATAACCAAAAACATCATTCAGTACGTGGAGAATAACCGCTTCTCTCTGCTGGAAAAATTAACTCAGGATGTGCTCGATATCGCACGCGAACATCACTGGGTCACTTATGCTGAAGTTGAGATCGATAAACTTCACGCCCTGCGCTACGCCGATTCCGTCTCCATGACGCTAAGCTGGCGACGCCAGGCGTAATCCTGGAGGTTGTATGAAGATTTTGCTGACCGGCGGCACGGGCCTTATTGGTCGTCACCTCATTGCGCGTCTGCAGGCCTTGCATCACGACATTACCGTGGTCACGCGCAGTCCGGAGAAAGCGCGCCAGGTGCTCGGGGCGGGTATCGATATCTGGAAAAATCTGGCCGAGCAGCAAAATCTGGACGGCTTCGACGCCGTCATTAATCTCGCGGGTGAACCCATCGCCGATAAGCGCTGGACGGAAGAGCAAAAACAGCTGTTATGCAGCAGCCGGTGGAACATTACCGAAAAGCTGGTCGAGCTGATCCGCAATAGCCACACGCCGCCTTCGGTGCTGATTTCGGGTTCAGCCGTGGGCTATTACGGCGATCTCGGCGAGGTGGTGGTGACCGAGGAAGAGCCGCCGCATAACGAGTTTACCCATAAGCTCTGCGCCCAGTGGGAGCGTATCGCCTGCGCGGCGCAGAGCGATCGTACCCGCGTCTGCCTGCTGCGGACCGGCGTCGTGCTTGCGCCGAAGGGCGGCATTCTGGCGAAGATGCTTCCCCCTTTCCGGCTTGGACTCGGTGGGCCGATCGGTAATGGCCGTCAGTATCTGGCCTGGATCCATATCGACGATATGGTCAACGGGATTCTCTGGCTGCTGGATAACGATCTGCGCGGGCCGTTTAACATGGTTGCGCCGTATCCGGTGCGTAACGAACAGTTCGCCCACGCGCTGGGTCATGCCCTGCACCGCCCGGCGATTTTGCGCGTGCCTGCCACGGTCATTCGCCTGATGATGGGTGAAGCGTCTGTGCTGGTATTAGGCGGGCAGCGGGCGCTGCCAAAACGGCTGGAAGCGGCCGGCTTTGCGTTCCGCTGGTATGAATTAGAAGAGGCGCTGGGGGATGTGGTGCGGTGAATATGTTACAGTGACAGGCCATGTTCCGAAGAAATGGCGTAACAATGGCAACCATCACCACACCCCGGCTTCACCTCACTCCTTTCGAACCCACTGACTGGGCCTTCTTCCGTTCGCTGCGTGAAGATCGCAGCATCATGCGCTACATGGCCGCCATCGCGCCGGAAAAAGAGACCCGACGCACGTTTGCCGCTCGGCTCACTGCTGCCCATGTGTTTGTTATTCGCTTGCGGGATGATGATACGCCGCTTGGCGATATCGGCCTGCAAATCAGCCCTGAGAATCGTGAAGAGGCCGATATCGGCTACACGGTTGTGCCTGCCGCGCAGGGAAAAGGGATTGCCAGCGAGGCGCTGCGCGCGGTGTGTGATTACGCGTTTAACCAGACCAGCGTGAAAGCGATTAACGCGTACGTGCTGGCAGATAACGGCGGTTCGGTGCGCGTGCTGGAGAAAGCCGGGTTTGTGCGTACGCAGGTGCTGGAAAAGGCGTATGAAATTGACGGCGTGCGCTATGACGACTGGGTGTATCGGCTGGAGTGCAGTGCGGCCTGATGCCCTCATCCCAACCCTCTCCCACAGGGAGAGGGAGAACACCCAGTCCGTAGGCCCGGTAAGCGAAGCGCCACCGGGCGATTGGGCTGCACTGCGGTCTGATGCCCTCACCCCGCCCCTCTCCCACAGGGAGAGGGGGAAAGGCAAAACCTACTTCAACGACCCTTTCAGGAACTGCTGCAGGCGCGGGCTTTGCGGGTTCGCCAGCACCTCGTCCGGGTGGCCCTGCTCTTCAATTTTCCCCTGATGCAGGAAGATAACGTGGTTCGAGACGTTACGGGCGAAGCCCATCTCGTGCGTCACCACCACCATCGTTTTGCCCTCTTCGGCCAGCTTCTGCATGATGCGCAGCACTTCGCCAACGAGTTCAGGGTCCAGCGCGGAGGTCGGTTCGTCGAACAGCAGCACCTCGGGCTCCATCGCCAGCGCGCGCGCGATGGAGACACGTTGCTGCTGACCGCCGGAGAGATGTACCGGGTATTTCATCTGCTGGCGCTCGTCGATACCCACTTTCGCCAGGTATTTCACCGCACGCTCGCGGGCTTCCTGCTTGCTCAGGCCCAGCACCTGAATCGGCGCTTCCATCACGTTCTCCAGCACCGTCATGTGGCTCCAGAGGTTGAAGTGCTGGAACACCATCGTCAGGCGCGTACGCAGCAGTCGCAGCTGGTGTTTATCCGCGACCTTCAGCTGGCCGTCTTTGTCACGGACCAGGTTAATATTCTGCCCGCTCACCACAATCGAGCCTTCGCTCGGCTTTTCGAGGAAGTTAATGCAGCGCAGGAAGGTACTTTTACCCGAGCCGGATGAGCCGATAATACTGATCACGTCGCCCGCATTCGCCTGCAGCGACACCCCTTTCAGCACTTCATGTTCGCCGTAGCGTTTGTGCAAATCAATAACGTTTAATTTGTTCTCAGCCATCATCTTTCTCAGTGCGTCGAAGAAGGTTTTATATGCTGCAACCAGCGTTTTTCAGCCTTACGGAACAGGCTAATCAGAACATAAGAGATAATTAAATAGAGCACCGCCGCAATGCCAAACGCGGTAAACGGCTGATAGGTCGCGGAGTTAATATCGCGCGCGATTTTGAGCAGATCCGGCACCGTCGCGGTAAAGGCGAGCGCGGTGGAGTGCAGCATCAAAATCACTTCGTTACTGTACGCCGGTAACGCGATACGCAGTGCCGACGGCAGAATAATGCAGCGATAAAGTTTCACCGAGGAAAAGCCGTACGCGCGCGCCGCTTCAATCTCACCGTAAGGGACAGAGCGAATTGCCCCGGCGAAAATCTCGGTGGTGTAGGCGCAGGTGTTGAGCGTCAACGCCAGCACCGTACAGTTCAGGCCGCTGCGGAAGAACGCATTCAGCATCTCAGTGCCTTTTACGATCTCAAGCGTATACATCCCCGAATAGAACACCAGCAGCTGCACGTACAGCGGCGTACCGCGGAACACGTAGGTAAACAGCCAGATCGGGAACTGGATAAATTTATTGTTCGACACGCGGCCAATGGCAAGAAACACCGCCAGAATGCCGCCCATCACCACGGAGGAGATCAGCAGCCAGAGCGTAATCGCCACGCCGGTAAAGCGGTAGCCATCCGTCCACAGCAGCGATTTCCAGTATTCCTGAATAATCTCAATCACAGGTCAGCCCTCTTCACACCCACGGAGTAGCGACGCTCGAGCAGAAGCAGCACACCATTGGAGGCGGTCGTAAAGACCAGATAAATCACGCCGCAGACCACCGCAAAGTAGAACGGCTCCCAGGTGCTCTTGCCCGCCAGCTGAGTCGCTTTCACGACGTCTTCCAGACCGAGCAGCGAGACCAGCGCGGTGGCTTTGAGGATAACCTGCCAGTTGTTGCCGATGCCCGGCAGCGCATAGCGCATCATGGCCGGGAACATAATCCGACGAAACGTTTGTGAAGAGGTAAAACCAAATGCGGTTGCCGCCTCAATGTGGCCTTTCGGAACGGCCATGTAGGCACCGCGGAAGGTTTCGGTGAAGTAGGCACCGTAGATAAAACCGAGGGTAATAATACCGGCCACCATCGGGTCTATATCAATTTGTCCCATGCCCATCGCGTCCGTTACGCTGTTCAGCGCAATCTGCAGACCGTAAAAGATAAGCAGCATCAGCACCAGATCGGGAACCCCGCGAATAAGCGTGGTGTAGCCTTCAAAAATAAGCGCCAGCGGTTTGTTAGCCGAAAGCTTCGCCCCTGCGCCTGCCAGACCTATCAGCACCGCCAGCACCACGGAGCTGATAGCCAGCTCAAGGGTGACAAGCGCGCCCTGTAAAATAACGCCAGAAAATCCGTACAGCATACCGCGAGCCCTGTCGTATCGTGAGTGGTGGAACCGTGTCTTTTCCCCTCCCGCACCGGGAGGGGCCGCACGTTATTTGACGGGGCGATTAGCCGCCGTAAACATTAAAATCAAAGTACTTTTTCGCCAGCTTGTCGTAGGTACCGTCAGCACGCATTTCAGCAAACGCTTTGTTCAGCGCCTCACGCAGCTCGTTGTCTTCTTTGCGCAGGCCCATGCCGGTGCCCACACCAAACAACTTCACGTCCTTAATGGACGGGCCGCCAAACTTGTAATCTTTACCCACCGGCGTTTTCAGGAAGCCTTCGCTTGCCGCGACTTCATCCTGGAATGCCGCATCAATTCGGCCTGCCGTCAGGTCAGCGTAGATATTTTCCTGGCCCTGATAGGAGACGATTTCAATCCCCTTCGGCGCCCAGTGTTCGTTGCCGTAGGTTTCCTGCGTGGTGCCCTGCAGCACGCCGACGCGTTTGCCTTTCAGGGACTCCAGCGTTGGCTGAATGTCAGAAGCTTTAGCCACCACCAGACGAGAATCGGCCGCGTAGAGTTTGTCGGTGAAGGCAATCTCCTGCTGGCGTTTTTCGGTGATGGAGAGCGAGGACATAATCACGTCGATTTTTTTCGCTTTCAGGGACGGGATCAGCGCATCCAGCGGGTTCTCAACGTAGGTACACTGTACTTTGATGCGTTTGCACAGCTCATTGGCCAGATCGATGTCAAAACCGACCAGTTCACCCTTTGAATTCTTCGATTCGAACGGCGCATAGGTTGGATCGGTACCAATCCGAATTTTCTGCGGAATGGCTGCGAATGCCGCGGTGGCGCTGGAAAAGGCCAGCACCAGAGATAGTGACAACACGAGTTTTTTCATATTTGTCCTCAACAAACTGTCTTCATACGGGATTTTTACGACGACGGGGTGGTGCTAATGTGCCATTAATCCACTCTTTCAGGCAAAGACTAATGCCCTTAAGGCGGGAATTTTTGCATTATAAATGCGTAAGTATGCACAAAGCGATCCAATACGGTGCAATAAATGCACCGCATTGGGTCAACCGCTCCCGGAACGCACCTTTGCGGTGCGTTAGCGTCAGGCATTATTCACCGTATACGTTGAAGTCGAAGTATTTCTTCGCCAGTTTGTCGTAAGTCCCGTCTTTACGCAGCTCTGCAAAGGCTTTGTCGAAGGCGGCTTTCAGCTCGGTATCATCCTTACGCAGGCCAATACCGGTGCCGTCACCAAAGTATTTTTTGTCTTTTACCGACGGGCCCGCAAACGCATAGTCTTTACCCGCAGGCTGTTTCAGGAAGCCTTCGCTCGCGGCGACTTCATCCTGGAATGCCGCATCCAGACGGCCTGCGGCCAGGTCAGAGTAAATCAGATCCTGGTTCTGGTAAGCCACCACGTCTACGCCCTTCTCACGCCAGGTCGCATTGGCATAACCTTCCTGCGTCGACCCCTGAAGCACGCCAACATGCTTGCCTTTCAGCGAGTCGATGGTGGGCTTAATCGGGGAGCCTTTCGGCGCAATCAGGCGAGAATCCGCGGCGTAGAGCTTGTCAGAGAAGGCAATCTCCTGCTGGCGTTTTTCGGTGATGGAAAGAGAAGAGATAATGGCGTCGATTTTCTTGGCTTTCAGCGACGGGATTAACGCGTCAAAGTCGCTGCCCACCCATGTGCATTTCACCGCAATGCGTTTGCACATTTCATTTCCCAGATCGATATCAAACCCCACGAAATCGCCTTTCGCATCCTTGGAAGAGAATGGCGCGTAGGTTGCGTCTGTACCGATACGAACCGTCTGTGGAAGCGCTGCGTAGCTACTTGCTGCCGCACTTAACCCCACGAGCAAAGACAGAGCCAGAACCGTCTTCTTCATACATTTACCCTCAAGTACCGTGATTTTATTATGTATTGTGTTGTGTGTTGTGTTGCAGGCTTCATCTTGCAGGTCTTATGCCACATTGCCGTCTGGTCAAAACTTCGACGTTAAATATGTTAATAAAACGTTGCGATATTGCCTTAATGGTGAAAGATAGCAGGTCTGCCGAACGAACCGGAAAGAGAAAAAGGGAAAAAACGAATTAAATGTCGAGGATATGATCGCCGTTGCATAATTGCCCTGAACCAGGGCAACGTCTCTTTTCATGCACTCTGTTTGTGCACAGATTCAGGCCCCTTGCCAGCGGGTGAAGAGATCTTCAGGCAGGTCGATGTCAAACTGATCCAGCACGCGGTTGACGGTCTGATTAATCACGTCGTCCAGCGAGGTCGGGCGATGATAAAACGCCGGAACCGGCGGCATGATGATGGCCCCAAGCTCGGCGGCCTGGGTCATTAAACGCAGATGGCCGAGATGCAGCGGCGTTTCCCGCACGCAGAGCACCAGAGGACGACGCTCCTTCAGCACCACATCCGCCGCGCGCGTCACCAGGGTGTCGGTATAGCTGTTCACAATGCCGGAGAGCGTTTTAATCGAACAGGGCAGGATAACCATGCCGGCCGTTTTAAACGAGCCTGAGGAGATGCTGGCGGCGATATCACGGGCATCGTGAACCACGTCCGCCAGTGCCTGAACATCGCGCAGGGAGAGATCGGTTTCCAGAGAGAGGGTCTGCCGTGCCGCCTGGCTCATCACCAGATGGGTCTCGACTTCCGCCACGTTACGCAGAACCTGTAACAGACGTACGCCGTAAATCGCGCCGCTGGCGCCGCTGAGCCCAACAATGAGTCGTTTCATGATTTTCGCCCTTACTGATTTCAGGGCAGACTGTGCAGGATTTTGCGGGGAGTTGCAAGTGAGGGCATTCGCCCTCACCTGCCGGAGCATCAACCTTCGTTGTGCATCTCTAAGCTTTCAAGATCGTTCTGCATCTGAACGGCTTTCGCATCGTCGTTGCGCAGAGAATCAAGATAGTCGAGGTACTGCTGGTCAACGTCTTTGGTCACGTAAATACCGTTGAACACGGAACATTCAAACTGCTGGATTTCCGGGTTCTCGGCACGCACCGCGTCGATGAGATCGTTTAGATCCTGGAAAATCAGGCCGTCGGCACCGATGATCTGGCGAATTTCATCCACTTCACGGCCGTGAGCGATCAGCTCGTTGGCGGTTGGCATATCGATGCCGTACACGTTCGGGAAGCGAATCTCCGGCGCTGCAGAGGCCAGGTAAACTTTCTTCGCACCCGCTTCGCGCGCCATCTCGATAATCTGCTCAGAGGTGGTGCCGCGAACGATGGAGTCATCCACCAGCAGCACGTTCTTGTCGCGGAATTCCGCGCGGTTGGCGTTGAGCTTGCGGCGCACGGACTTACGGCGCAGGTGCTGGCCCGGCATGATAAAGGTGCGGCCAACGTAGCGGTTCTTCACGAAGCCCTGACGGTATGGCTTGTCCAGAATGCGGGCGATCTCCAGCGCGATATCGCAGGAGGTTTCCGGAATAGGAATAACCACATCGATGTCGAGATCGTCCCACTCGCGGGCAATCTTCTCGCCCAGCTTGGTGCCCATGTTGACGCGCGCGCTGTAGACGGAAATCTTGTCGATGAAGGAATCCGGGCGGGCAAAGTAAACGTATTCAAACAGGCACGGGTTGCTGACCGGGTTATCGGCACACTGGCGGGTAAACAGCTGGCCCTTCTCGGTGATATAAACCGCTTCGCCCGGCGCAACGTCGCGCAGGAACTCAAAGCCCAGGGTATCCAGCGCCACGCTCTCAGAGGCAACCATATATTCGGTACGGCCATCGCCAAGGTCGCGCTTGCCGAGCACCAGGGGACGAATGCCGTTTGGATCGCGGAAGGCAACCATGCCGTGACCAATGATCATCGCTACGCAGGCGTACGCGCCGCGGATCTGGCGGTTGGTCGCGGCAATCGCAGCAAAGATGTTGTCTGCTTCCAGCGGGTAGTGACGGAAGTTATCCAGCTCGCTGGCGAACACATTGAGCAGAATTTCAGAATCAGAGGTGGTGTTAATGTGGCGACGTTTCTCTTCGAACAGCTTTTTACGCAGCTCATGCGCGTTGGTCAGGTTGCCGTTATGAGCAAGGGTGATGCCATACGGTGAGTTGACGTAGAAAGGCTGTGCCTCAGAGGCGCTGGAACTGCCAGCAGTAGGATAACGAACGTGACCGATCCCCATATTACCTTGCAGACGCTGCATATGGCGGGCTTCAAACACATCGTTTACCAGGCCATTCGCCTTGCGTAAACGGAAGCAGTTGTTTGCATCAATGGTGATGATACCCGCAGCATCCTGCCCACGGTGCTGAAGCACCGTTAACGCGTCATAAATCGACTGGTTTACCGGCATGAAACCGGCGATACCGACAATACCGCACATTCGTCTTTTCCTCGTTAAGCCACATCTCAGGGTTTATGCCCTGGGCAAAAAACTCGACGAGCTTTGCAGATAGTCAAAGAACCATCTGATGATGAAGCTGAACTCTGGAATGAGCTGCGATTTCTGCCAGTCTTCGCTTTTGGAGAACCCGGTGAAGGTATCCAGGAAGAACAGGATCGCGGCCACAATCAGCACGCCTCGTAACGCCCCGAAACAGATCCCGAGCACCCTGTCCGTTCCTGACAGACCGGTTTTCTCGACCAGCTGACCTATCACGTAATTCACGATAGCGCCGACAATCAGCGTTGCGATAAACAGCACCGCGATGGCAATTCCGTTTCGGACCAGTTCATCTTCAAAGCCCGTGAACCAGACAGACAGGTAAGTGTAGTAATGACTGGCAACAAAGAAAGCACAACCCCAGGTTACCAGCGATAACGCTTCACGAACAAAGCCACGGATCAGGCTAACCAGACAGGAAAAACCAATCACCGCAATGATGGCGTAATCAATCCAGACCATATGTGTCCCACGATTTAACGCCCTGTCATCCAGTTCGGGGCGAATTCTAACAGAAAAAGAAAACGTTTGCGTAGGGATTTCCTTCCCGCGCGTAAATAAAAAAGGCGCTGAAAAAATGTTCAACGCCACGGTCCATTTGACGTCTCTGTGGACGTCTGCTCCCCCTCACCCCGGCCCTCTCCCTCAAGGGAGAGGGAGCAAACCACTCCGAGGTTGGGTAAGATCTTATCAGTTCGCGCTGTAGCCCATCACCACACCGCTCAGGCCGGAGATCTGCTTCAGCTCGCCGAGCGAACCTTTAAGCTTATCTTTGGACGCTTCTGGCCCCACGAGGATACGGGTAATTTTACCCTGCACCGGCGTGGAAGGTGAAGTGTAAACACGATATCCCGCACTGCGCAGTTTGCTCACGACCTCGTTAACTTTGTCGGCGTTTTTCAGCGCGCCGAGCTGCACAACGTACGCTTTTCCGGTCGGTGCAGCGTCTTGTTTTGCCGGCGGTGGGGTTTCTGATGCGGCAGCCAGCTGCTCTGCAGCTTTATCCCGCTGCGGTTTCGGCTGCGGCTTCTCAACCGGCTTCGGTTTTTCAACGGGTTTAGGCTGCTCTACCGGCACCGGATCGATATCGCTGCTGCTCGCTGCCGCCAGACGAGACGGATCGAGCGACGGTGCGGCGGCATCGCCTGCACGCACCTCTTCCGCCGCACCTTCCGGCGGCTGAGCAGGCAGCGCCTGCGTCGCCGCTGGCAGCATATCCGGCTCATCGCGGTCACCCGGTTTCGGCACCAGCGGAATAGCGGCAAACTCGTCCTGATAATGCTTTTTCTGCCCGTCGAGCAGACCCGGGAGAATAATCACCCCGAGCGCGACCAGCACAATGGTTCCTGTTAAACGGTTCTGAAACTTACTCGCCACCGGTTCTCCCCGCGTCCATCACTTCCATGACATGTGCCACCGTGTGGAATGAACCACACACCAGCACGGTATCTTCTGGTTTAGCATCCGCCATCGCGGCATGCCAGGCCTGAGCCACGCTACTATAGATTGCGCCTTTGCCGAGATGTTCCATCAATTGCTCAGCCGTCGCGCCGCGCGGCCCCTCCAGAGGAGCACAATACCAGCTATCGACCACAGTCTCCATGCAGGCCAGCGTCCCGCCGATATCTTTATCATGAAGCATACCGATAACCGCCAGCACGCGCCCGGTTTTTGGTAACGATTTGAGACGTCCCGCGAGATACGCCGCTGCATGCGGGTTATGCGCCACGTCCAGAATCAGGCGCGGTGACTCGCTGACAATCTGGAAACGCCCGGGCAGAATTGCGCTCTGAATGCCGTCACGAATTGCCTGCTCGCTGACCACGAGGCCGCTGGCGCGCAGTGCCGCCAGCGCGGTTGCCGCGTTCGGCTGCGGCACCTGCGGCAGCGGCAGATTGTCCAGCGCGCCCTGGGCATCGCTAAAGCGCCAGCCGTTATCCTGAACCTCATACTGCCAGTCAACGCCGCGGCGCAGCAGACGCGCGCCCTTCTCATTTGCCACGTCAGCAATGGTGTGCGGCATGTCCGGCTCGCCGACCACGGCGGGTTTATTCGCCCGGAAAATACCGGCCTTCTCGCGGCCAATGCTTTCACGATCCGGTCCCAGCCAGTCGATATGGTCCAGCGCGATGCTGGTGACCACCGCCACGTCCGCATCCACCATATTGGTCGCATCAAGACGTCCGCCGAGGCCAACCTCAAGAATCACCACATCCAGCTGCGCCTGTTTGAACAGCCACAGAGCCGACAGGGTGCCGTATTCAAAATAGGTTAATGAGATCTCACCGCGCGCGGCTTCAATTTCCGCGAACGACGCCGTATGCGCCGACTCCGGCAGCTCGCTGTTCTGCACGCGAACCCGCTCGGTGTAGCGGACCAGGTGTGGAGAGCTGTAAACGCCTACCCTGTAACCCGCGGCCATCAGGACAGATTCCAGCGTGCGGCAGGTGGTGCCTTTACCGTTGGTACCCGCGACGGTGAACACGAAAGGTGCCGGTTTGAGCACATCAAGACGCGCGGCGACCTGGCTTACGCGCTCAAGCCCCATATCGATGGTTTTACTGTGCAGGTTTTCCAGATAAGAAAGCCACGCGGCCAGGGGCGACGTGGCTTGGGGAATGCTTTTATTTTCCATAATGCCCGGTTGTCATTAACAGATTAGAAAGCAAAAGGGCAGCGCCAAGCGGCCCTGCCCTTTTCAGTTATCAGGCCTCGGGTTCCTGATCCGGTACCACCACGCCTTCGCGCGGCTCATCCGGGTTCGGCGCTGGCAGATTCATCAGCTTCGCCAGAATGCTCGCCAGCTTCAGGCGCATTTCCGGACGGCGGACGATCATATCGATAGCGCCTTTCTCAATGAGGAACTCACTGCGCTGGAAGCCCGGCGGCAGTTTTTCACGAACGGTTTGCTCGATAACGCGAGGACCCGCAAAGCCGATCAGCGCTTTTGGCTCAGCGATGTTCAGGTCGCCCAGCATCGCGAAGCTCGCGGAGACGCCGCCCATGGTTGGGTCGGTCAGCACGGAGATGTACGGAAGACCGCGCTCCTGCATTTTCGCCAGCGCAGCAGAGGTTTTCGCCATCTGCATCAGCGACATCAGCGCTTCCTGCATACGCGCGCCGCCGGAGGCTGAGAAGCAGATCAGCGGACAGTTGTCTTCCAGCGCCTGCTCAACGGCACGCACGAAGCGCGCACCGACCACGGAGCCCATTGAGCCGCCCATAAAGGAGAACTCAAAGGCAGCGGCGACAACCGGCATCTCATGCAGGGTGCCTTTCATGACGATCAGCGCGTCTTTCTCGCCGGTCTCTTTCTGTGCAGAGGCCAGACGATCTTTGTATTTTTTGGAATCGCGGAACTTCAGCACGTCTTTTGGCTCGAGTTCGCTACCCAGCTCTACCAGAGAGCCTTCGTCCAGCAGGCTATGCAGGCGGTTGCGCGCCGACATACGCATATGGTGGTCACATTTCGGACACACCTCAAGGTTGCGCTCCAGCTCTGCGCGATACAGAACCTGACCGCAGCTATCACACTTCGTCCATACCCCTTCAGGAATGCTCGCTTTGCGCGTTGGGGTAATGTTGCTTTTAATTCGTTCAATCCAGCTCATTGATAACCTTTCTGCCTGAACCTGGTCGTATGCCAGTTTTGCTATAAGAGGCGAATAATGCCATTTTTGCCTCCAACAGACCATGAATGTTGCACATTAAAACATAACAGCCCGAAACTTTGGATAAAAAAGTGGTCGAACCGCCAGTGTGCATTTACTTCGCTTGTTTTGCCGCCGCACGTTTGTGACGAATGATTTCGATAACGCCAGGCAGTACGGAAAGCACAATAATCGCTACAATCAGTAACTTAAGGTTTTCCTGCACCACCGGGAGATCGCCAAACAGATAGCCTGCGTAGGTAAACAGCAGTACCCATAGCAGCGCGCCAACCACGTTGTATGCCGCAAAATGACGATAGGACATATGCCCCATTCCCGCCACAAACGGTGCAAATGTGCGCACAATAGGCACAAAACGCGCAAGGATAATGGTTTTCCCGCCATGGCGTTCATAAAACGCATGGGTTTTATCTAAATAGCTGCGACGGAAAATTTTCGAATCAGGATTGCTGAAAAGCCGCTCACCGAACACCCGTCCAATCGTATAGTTGACCGCATCACCGACAATGGCGGCAATCACCATCAGCACAACCATAAGATGCACGTTCAGATCGTTAGTGGGTAACGCCGATAGCGCCCCGGCAACGAACAGCAGTGAATCCCCTGGCAGGAATGGGGTAACGACCAGACCGGTTTCACAAAACAGAATGAGGAACAGAATGGCGTAAACCCAGACGCCATACTGCGCGACCAGCTCCGCCAGGTGAACATCAATATGCAGAATGAAATCAATCAGAAAACGTATTACGTCCATATTGTCTAAGCCCTAATTGCACCTTTGTTTAGTCCGCTAAAAACAGCGGGCCCATTGGCGGTTTCGGCAGGTCAAATCGATCCGGATAGTCTACTGAGACCAGATACAATCCTTCCGCTTTCGCCGTGGCTGCCGCAAGCGTTCTGTCCTTCGCTGCCAGCAGGTCTGCAATCCAGCTCTCCGGCTGGTGTCCGGCACCCACTTCCATCAGGCTGCCCACAATATTCCTAACCATATGATGTACAAAGGCATTGGCTTTGATATCCACCACCACATACGCGCCAAAACGGCTGACGTTTATGTGCATGACGTTGCGCCACGGCGTGCGGGACTGACACTGCACCGCACGAAACGACGTAAAGTCATTTTCACCAATCAGACACTGCGCCGCTTGATGCATACGTTCTGCATCAAGCGGTTCATAAAAATGCGTGACGCCCTGGCTTAACACCGCCGGACGCAGGCGCTGGTTGTAGATGACATAACGGTAGCGACGCGCCGTGGCGCTGAAGCGCGCGTGAAAATCATCCGGCACAGCTTTTACCCAACGCACCGCAATGTCACCAGGCAAATTCGCATTTACACCCAGCGTCCAGGCGGCATCCTTACGCACGGCGGTGGTTTCAAAGTGCACCACCTGCCCCGTGCCGTGAACTCCCGCGTCCGTACGTCCCGCGCACAGGACGTTAATCGGCTCGTTTGCCACCTGAGAGAGCGCTTTCTCCAGCTTCTCCTGGACGCTGCGCACCTCGTTCTGACGCTGCCAGCCATAATATTTACTGCCATCGTACTCAATTCCGAGAGCAATTCTATGGACCGGCTTTTGTTCCACGTCTGACATCAGTACAGGTACTCCTGCACCAGTTTTTCAGCGATTTTGACCGCCATCAGCGCGCCGCCGAAGCGAACGTTATCGGCAACGGACCAGAACTGAACCTGCTCCGGCATCCCGTAATCGTTACGCACGCAGCCAACGGAAAGATGCGCGCTGCCGGTGGCATCGCCAACCTGCGTCGGAAACTCGCTCTCTTCAGAGAGCACGATGTCTTCACCGCGGCCAAACGCGTCGCGCGCCTCTTCAGCCGCCAGCGGACGGAGGGCTTCAAAGCCGACCATCTGCGCGTGGCCGTAGAAGACCGGAGACTGCACGACGTTCGCGGAAATCATCAGGCCATCGTCCTGCAGAATTTTGCGCACTTCATCGACGATACGACGCTCTTCGCGTACAGACCCTTCGCGGTCCGGCAGCAGCGGCAGCATGTTGAACGCCAGCTGGCGGCCAAAGAAATCATCTTCGTCAATCGGGATACCGTTCAGCAGCTTCGCGCTCTGCCCGGCCAGGGCGTCAACGGCCTTTTTGCCGTTCGCAGACGCGGACAGCAGGCTGGTGACGGTAATGCGCGACAGGCCGCCGTCGTCGATCAGCGGTTTCAGCGCGGTCAGCAGCTGGCTGGTGAGGCTGTTCGGAACCGCAATGACGTTACGGTTGCGGTAGTCAGCCAGCACAAACGGGTTCACGTCCGGCACCACCAGCGGCACATCCGGCTCCATTGAGAACAGACCGCTCAGGTCGATCACCAGGCAGCCAGCGTTGGTCGCCTCTTCAACGTACGCAGCCGTCGCTTCAGCCCCCGCGGCGAAAAACGCCAGCTGCGCCTGCGTCCAGTCGAACGCGGCCGCGTCCTGGACCATGACGGATTTACCGTTAAAACGCAGATGCTCACCTGCGCTGTCGGTACGGGCCAGCGCATAGATATCGCCCACCGGGAACTGACGCTCAGCAAGGGTTTCGAGCAGGGCTTCGCCCACGGCACCCGTGGCACCTAAAATGGCAATGTTCCAGCCTTCAGACATGGTGGTTTACTCCAGAAATAAAAAAGCGTCCCTGTCGGAGTATCCGACAGGGAGCATTAAGAAGACATTAATGCGCCGGGTGATGAACGGCGTTAAATCCCAGCTTATGCAGCAGCGTCGCCGCCGACGCGTCGTCGCATATTACATACAGGGAAGACCACTCGCGGCGCTCAACGTAGTTCTTGCGCAGCTTATCAAACTCACCCGGGATCCCCGCCACTTTACGCAGCAGCGCATCATCGCGGCGCACATCATACACCAAATGCACCAGCCTTTTCAGCGTTGCCTGATCGAGCGGACCGTGCAGGGTAATGCGGCCAAATTCAGGCGCGGGGAGTAAGGTATCCAGCGCCACCTGCTGCGGATGGCCGATAAAAGCGCTGTAGGCTTCGAAGACCTGCGTCGTGCCGCGCGCTTTCCCCTCGAGGGTATAACCGGCGATATGCGCCGTGCCCACATCTACCTTGTTAAGCAGTTCAACGTCGAGATCCGGCTCCGGCTCCCAGACGTCCAGCACCACGCTGAGGTCTTGTCCTTCGTTCAGGCATGTCAGCAGCGCGGCGTTATCTACCACCGGACCACGGCAGGCATTTATCAGAATAGTGCCAGCCTTCAGACGACGGATCAGCGCCTCGTCAGCAAGATGCAGCGACTTATACGGCCCCTCTTTAAACAGCGGCGTGTGGAACGTCAGCACGTCACACTGTTCAACCAGCTCATCCAGCGAGCGGAAATCCCCGTCATCGCCGTTATCTTTACGCGGCGGATCGCACAGCAGCGTGCGGATCCCTAACGCTTCAAGGCGCTTTTGCAGGCGCCCGCCGACGTTACCCACGCCGACAATCCCCACGGTGCGGTCCTTCAGCGCAAACCCGTCGCGCTCGGCCAGCATCAGCAGGGAGGAGAAAACGTATTCCACAACGGCGATGGCGTTACAGCCCGGCGCGGCGGAAAAACCGATTCCGGCCTGCTTCAGCCATTTATCATCCACATGATCGGTCCCTGCCGTTGCGGTTCCGACAAACTTAATCGCTTTACCGGCGAGCAACGCCTCATTTACTTTGGTCACCGAGCGCACCATCAGCGCGTCTGCGTCATCCAGTTCGTTGACCGGGATCGGGCGACCAGGGACAGCCTTAACGTTACCCAGGCGGCTAAAAAGCTCACGGGCGTAAGGCATATTTTCATCAACGAGGATTTTCACGTCTGAGTACCTGTTTGAGAGGAAGAAAACCTGCCAAGTGTGCCATAATCTGGCCGCCAGGCATATATGTATGCCTGGTTTACGCTGAGTTTTGACTTTAAGGATTTTTGACGATGCAGCCCATTTCAGGTACGCCGCCACGCCCTCCGGGTGAAGGCCCCGTCACGCCAAACGTTGCCGGTGAACAACCGCTATCCACGCAACAGCGCACCGTGCTGGAGCGACTGATCACGCGCCTGATTGCGCTGACTTCACAGCAAAACGCGGAAGTCTGGGCCGGGGTAAAGCATGATTTAGGCGTGAGGAACGACGCACCGCTGCAGTCGCGCCATTTCCCTGCGGCCGAGCAAAACCTGAACCAGCGTATTAATACCGCGCAGCAGAACCACACCACGCGCCAGATTGTCGCTCAGCTGACCGAGCTGCTGGGCCAGGGCAATAACCGGCAGGCGGTGAGCGATTTTATTCGCCAGCAGTATGGTCAGACCGCGCTGGGCCAGCTGACGCCCGACCAGCTCAAAACCGTGCTGACCCTGCTGCAGAACAACGAGCTGTCTATCCCGCAACCTCAGGTGCGCCCGGCGACCGAGCGTCCGCTGCTGCCTGCCGAGCACAACACGCTCAAGCAGATGGTGACGAAGCTGGCTGCGGCCACCGGCGAACCGACGAAGCTTATCTGGCAATCCATGCTAGAGCTGTCCGGCGTGAAGGCGGGTGAGCTGATCCCGGCCAAACAGTTTACGCATCTGGTGACCTGGCTCCAGGCGCGCCAGACGCTCAGCACCCAGAATGCCCCAACCCTGCATACCGTCCAGGCGGCACTAAAGCAGCCGCTTGAGCCGCACGAGTTTGAAGTCATTCGGGATTACGCCCAGCAAAACTGGCAGGCCACGCCGCAAACGGTTCTGACCACCGCGCAGGTGCAGGATCTGCTCAATCAAATCTTCGTTCGCCGCGCCGAGCGCGAGGGCGGCGTGCCGGAGGTGAGAAACATTCAGCCGATCTACAGCCCGCTGTTTGCGCCGGTCGTCGAGACGTTCAGAACGCTCTCTGCGCGTCCGGGATTGATGTTTATTGCGTTACTGATTGCGCTGGCGATTTTCTGGCTGGTTGCTTAACACTGCCGGGTGGCGGCTTCACCTTACCCGGCCTACGGCTAGTGCGATTGTAGGCCCGGTAAGCGAAGCGCCACCGGGCAAAAACTACGATCTGCGAAACGCCACCAGCGTCACCACGATCCCAACCACTGCAGAAACCGCACCGGCCAGAAAGACGGACGGATAACCAAACGAGGTGGCTAACACCCCGGCCAGCGGCCCGGTTACCCCGTATGAGATATCCTGAAAGGCCGCATAGCCGCCCAGCGCCGTACCGCGCACCTGTGGGGCCACGCGCTTCACCACTTCAACGCCCAGGGCCGGGAAGATCAGTGAACAGCCGCACCCGGTCAGCGCCGCACCAAGCAGCGCAACGGAGGCCACGGGTGCATTCCACAGCAGCAGCAGACCGATGGTTTCAATCACCAGCGACGCCACCGCTACCTTCACGCCGCCAAAGCGATCCGGCATCCAGCCGAAGAAAACGCGCATCAGCACAAACGCGCCGCCAAACGCGGTGAGCGTAAAACCGGCCATCGCCCAGCCGCGGCTCATAAAATAGAGCGAGACGAAGGTACCAATCACCGCAAAACCCACGCCCTGCAGCGCCAGGCCAAGACCCGGCTGCCAGATTTGGCCAACCACGCTCCACAGGGAAGGACGCTCGCCTTTGTGCGCGGGCACTTTACGCACCGAGCCGTTAAACGCCCACGCCAGCAGGGGTAAAGCCATGGTGGTGGCAGCCAGCGTCGCAAACCCAAACTGGCTATTGATCAGCAGCCCAAGCGGTGCGCCTGCGGCCAGCGCGCCATAGATGGCCATACCGTTCCAGGACATCACCTTGCCGGAGCGTGCCGGCCCCACCAGCCCCATTCCCCAGGTCAGGGTGCCGGTCAGCAGCTGGCTTTCACCGAATCCAAGGATTAAACGGCCCAGCACCAGCAGCGCGAATTTATACGCGGCGTCTACCGGCAGCAGAGCAGCCAGCAGCCATGCGCCGCCCGCCAGCCCACAGGCAAACATCCCCTGTAGCGCCGAGCGTTTTGCACCGTGTTGATCCGCCAGCCGTCCGGCGTAACCGCGGGTCAATACCGTGGCTAAAAACTGAATGCCCACGGCAATGCCGACCATGGTGTTGCCATAGCCCAGCTCCTGATGAACGAACAGCGGAATCACCGGCAGCGGCAGGCCGACGGTCATATAGGTCAGAAATACCGCGAAAGCGATACGGAACAGCGAGACGTTCGCTGAAGGGGTTGTTTCTGTTTGAGTTACTGCAGTCATGCTTTACTCCGAAATGAAGAGTAAGGCGAGGAAATGCCACGCCCCCTCTACCTGATTATCAGGATTAAGGTGCGTTGGTTGACGTTAAACGCTTACGCATTATCGTGAGGATAATGTTGAGGGGTGAAGTTTGCCTGTGAGATCAGCCGCTTGTCAATGCATAAAAAAAGGGAGCCTTATGGCTCCCTTCCGGAATCAAACGTAAAACTTATGCTTTCAGCTTACGCATAACCAGCGTGGCGTTGGTGCCACCGAAGCCGAAGCTGTTTGACATGACGGTGGTCAGCGTCGCTTCCGTTGGTTTGGTCACGATGTTCAGGCCAGCAGCCTGCTCGTCCATCTCATCGATGTTGATGCTTGGCGCGATAAAGCCGTTTTCCAGCATCAGCAGAGAGTAGATCGCTTCCTGCACGCCAGCCGCACCCAGAGAGTGACCGGTCATGGCTTTGGTCGCAGAGATTGCCGGGCTGTTGTCGCCGAAGACTTCACGGATCGCACCCAGCTCTTTCACGTCGCCTACCGGAGTAGAGGTACCGTGGGAGTTCAGGTAGTCGATTGGGGTGTCAACGCCGTGCATCGCCATCTTCATGCAGCGCACCGCGCCTTCGCCGGATGGCGCAACCATGTCGGCGCCGTCAGACGTTGCACCGTAGCCCACGATTTCAGCGTAGATGTGCGCGCCACGTGCCAGGGCATGCTCCAGCTCTTCAACCACAACCATACCGCCGCCGCCCGCGATAACGAAACCGTCACGGTGTGCATCATAGGTACGGGAGGCTTTATCCGGGGTTTCATTGTACTTGGTGGACAGTGCGCCCATCGCGTCGAATTCACAGGCCATTTCCCAGCCCAGCTCTTCGCCGCCGCCAGCAAATACGATGTCCTGTTTACCCAGTTGGATCTGCTCAACAGCATTACCGATGCAGTGCGCGGAAGTCGCACACGCGGAGCTGATGGAGTAGTTCACACCGTGGATTTTGAATGGGGTCGCCAGGCACGCGGAAACCGCAGAACCCATGGCTTTGGTGACCACGTACGGACCTACTGCTTTCAGACCACGCGGGCTACGCATTGCGTCAGCGCCGAATACCTGCGCTTTTGATGAGCCGCCAGAACCGGCGATCAGACCCACGCGCGGGTTGTTCTGATAAACCTCTTCGCTCAGGCCGGAATCTTTGATCGCTTCCTGCATGGAGAGATAAGCATAAATAGAGGCATCGTTCATGAAACGAACCACTTTGCGGTCAATCAAACCGGTGGTGTCCAGTTTGACGTTACCCCATACGTGGCTACGCATACCTGAATCTTTAAACTCTTCAGAGAAAGTGATCCCGGAGCGTCCTTCACGCAGAGATGCCAGGACTTCCTGCTGGTTATTACCGATGCTGGAAACAATGCCCAGGCCAGTAATCACTGCACGTTTCATTCAATACCTCTGTAAGTCGCACTATAGTAAGTTTCGAGTCGCACAATAGCGTACACTTGTACGCCGAACAAGTCCGATCAGACATTTTCTGCGGAAATTTGCACCGATGGACTCACATCGTTAAGATCGTGCCACTGCCTGTCAGACGAGTAACTTACGTGAAACAAAACGCTATACAACCCGCCAACCTCAAATTCAACGCTGAGGGTACACCTGTTTCCCGAGATTTTGATGACGTCTATTTTTCTAATGATAACGGACTCGAAGAAACTCGCTATGTTTTCCTCGACGGAAACCAGCTCAGCACCCGCTTCCCGGAGCATCCGCGGAGCCTGTTTGTGGTCGCGGAAAGCGGATTCGGCACCGGGCTCAATTTTCTGACCCTTTGGCAGGCGTTTGACCAGTTTCACGCTGCCCAACCTGAGGCTACGCTACAAAGATTACATTTCATCAGTTTTGAAAAATTCCCGCTCACCGCGCACGATCTGCGGCTCGCTCATCAGCGCTGGCCAGAGCTTGCAGCCTGGGCGGAGCAGCTTCAGGCGCAGTGGCCACCCCACATTGGCGGCTGCCACCGTCTGATTCTGGACGGCGGACGCGTGACGCTGGATTTATGGCTTGGCGACATCAATGACCTGACCGATACGCTCGATGACTCGATGAATCAGACGGTGGACGCGTGGTTCCTTGACGGCTTTGCCCCCGCCAAAAACCCGGACATGTGGAGCCAGCATCTGTTTAGCGCGATGGCGCGGCTGGCACGCCCGGGCGCAACGCTTGCCACCTTCACCTCGGCAGGCTTTGTCCGCCGCGGGCTGCAGGAGGCGGGCTTTACAATGCAGAAAACCAAAGGTTTTGGCCGCAAGCGCGACATGCTGGTCGGCAGAATGGAGCAGACGCTGGACATCCCCGCAAGTGCCCCCTGGTTTGCACGCAGCGCCAGCGCATCCCGTGAGGTGGCGATAGTCGGCGGGGGGATCGCCAGCGCTCTGCTGTCTCTCGCGCTTCTCCACCGCGGCTGGCAGGTCACGGTCTACTGTGCTGACGACGCGCCAGCAAGCGGCGCGTCCGGCAACCGCCAGGGGGCGCTCTATCCGCTTTTAAGCGCGCACGACCCGGCCCTGTTCCGGTTTTTCCCGGCGGCGTTTACCTTCGCCCGTCGCCTGTACGACGCCCTGCCGGTGGCGTTCGATCATGACTGGTGCGGCGTGACGCAGCTCGGCTGGGATGAAAAGAGCCAGCAAAAAATCACGCAGATGCTGTCACTGGGCCTGCCTGACGAGATTGCACGCGCGGTAAGTGCGCAAGAGGTGGCAGACACCGCTGGCGTGGAAACCGGGTGTGGGGGCATTCAGTATCCGCTCGGCGGCTGGCTGTGCCCGGCTGAACTGACCGCGGCGGTCATTGCCCTGGCGCAGTCGCGCGGGCTGACGGCGCATTATGCTCACAAGGTTGAATCGTTGAGCCGGACAGAACGCTGGAATCTGCGTTTTGCTGATGGCAAAGAGGCGAGCCATGCCAGCGTTGTGCTGGCAAACGGACATAACATCAGCCAGTTTATCCAGACAGAGACGTTGCCGGTTTATCCGGTCGGCGGCCAGGTAAGCCATATTCCTTCCGCGCCCGAACTGAGCAAACTGCGTCAGGTGCTGTGCTATGACGGCTATCTGACGCCGCAAAATCCGTCTAACGGCCACCACTGCATCGGGGCCAGCTATCATCGTGGCGAAACGGATATGCGCTACAGCGACGCGGATCAGGCCCAGAACCGCCAGCGCCTGATTGACTGTTTCCCGGATGCGGCGTGGGCGAGAGAGGTTGACGTCAGCGAGGGTGACGCGCGCTGCGGCGTGCGCTGCGCCACCCGCGATCATCTGCCGATGGTGGGAAATGTGCCGGACTACGACGCGACGCTTGAGGCCTATCAGGATCTTGCTGATAACCGGGATAACGCGGTAAGCGCGCCGGTTTATCCGGAGCTGTTTATGCTGGGTGGATTAGGATCTCGCGGGCTCTGTTCCGCACCGCTACTGGCAGAAGTGTTAGCCGCGCAAATGAGCGACGAGCCGATTCCGCTGGACAGGGTTACGCTTGCGGGGCTGAATCCGAATCGATTGTGGGTACGGAAACTGCTGAAGGGGAAGAAGGTTAAGTAAGGTGCGGTCTGGTGCCCTCACCCTAACCCTCTCCCACAGGGAGAGGGGATATTCACAGGCCCGGTAAGCGCAGCGCCACCGGGTGAAATACGATGACTTAGCGTTTAGCCTGCTGGAACAAAGTGTCCCACATGCCCAGCACCAGAGACTGATCGCGCGGCGAGAGCTCCCCGGCCAGAATGGCTTTTTCCAGGCTGCGAGTGACTTCAGCGTGAACGGCGTCGGCAGAGTGATCGTCCCCCGCTTCCAGCTCGGCTACCGCGAGCGTCAGGTGACCACGCAGATAACCGCTGGCGAACAGCTCATCATCACTGGCGTGTTCCACCATGTCATCAATTAACGCCAGAATGCGTGATTCAAATTCTGCGATCATCTTCTTTCCTCTGTTAAAGATCTTCCGGCCAAGGGAAGCATTCCGCCGTGATAACCGGCGTGTGGTAATAATTCTGTAAGGCCTCGATCAGGCGTGCCGGACGTTCCGGGATGCCTTTCTCAAGATATTCCATCACCTGCGCGTGAACGCGGCGCTGGAAGACGATACGGTCTGGCTCGAAGTCGCCTTCGAGGTTGTCACAGCTGACGTTGAACGGGAAACCCGCCGCGACGCAGAATAGCCATTCCAGCGCCTGCGGCTTCACTTCCACATCTTCAAACTGGCCCTGAGTGGCGGCATCACGTCCATCGGGGCAGTACCAGTAACCGAAGTCCACCAGCTCGCGCCGCGCTTTCCCCGCAATGCACCAGTGCGAAATCTCGTGCAAGCCGCTGGCATAAAAGCCGTGGGCAAAGACGATGCGGTTATACGGAACCTCCGCATCAGCAGGAAGATAGATCGGTTCGTCGTCGCCTTTAATCAGACGGGTATTAAAATCGTCAGCAAAACAGCCGTCGAAAATCTCAATCAGCTGTTCGTATTTATGCGTACTGTTCATTAGTGCATCCCCAACCAGGTGAGGATCTCCTGTCCATGGCTGTCATAAAGAAGTTTGGCGCTCATTACGGCCGAGACGATGACGATCATCGGGCGAATAAGTTTTTGTCCTTTGCTTAATACCAGACGCGAGCCCGCGCGCGCGCCCAGGAACTGCCCTGCCATCATCACAAATCCGGTTGCCCAGATAACCTTGCCGCCGATGATAAACAGCAGCAGGCCGCCGACGTTTGAGGTCGCGTTGAGCACTTTGGCATGGGCGGTGGATTTGGCGAGGTTAAACCCGGCCAGCGTCACGAACGCCAGCGCATAAAATGAACCCGCCCCCGGCCCGAAGAAACCGTCGTAAAAACCCACGCTGCCCCCGGCAATCAGGGCAAACGGCAGGCCGTACAGGCGACGCTGGCGGTCTTCTTCACCGAGCTTTGGCATCAGCAGGAAGTAAAGCCCGATGCAGATGACCAGAATCGGCAGGATCTGGCGCAAAATATCGGACTGCACGTGCTGAACCAGCAGCGCGCCCGACGTGGAGCCGATAAAGGTCATCAGGATATTGAGCTTCTGATCGGCAAGGCTCACCACCTTGCGGCGGATAAAATAGAGCGACGCCGAGAGCGAACCGCCGCAGGCCTGCAGCTTGTTGGTGGCAAGGGCCTGCGCCGGGCTCATGCCCGCCGCCAGCAGCGCGGGCACGGTTAACAACCCGCCGCCGCCCGCGAGCGCGTCGATAAAACCAGCCAGCATGGCCACAAAGAACAACACCACCAGCAGCAGCGGCGACACCATAAACAGATCGACGAAATTATCCATTAAAGTACATGCTCATCCAGTAGCGCCTGGCAGGAAGGCGGCAACGGAGGCGGTGTCTTCTTCTCAGGCTTAGAGGTTCCAGGTTTTGCCGGCTCAAACCAGCTTTGCAGTTCCGCACCGCAGCCATCGCCTGGCGGTGGTAGCGGCTGATCTTCACATTCCAGGCTATTCGCCGGGCAGCGCAGACGAACGTGCATGTGCGCACGATGCTGGAACCACGGGCGCACTTTGCGCAGCCAGTCGCGATCGGTTCCTGCATCCAGGCAGAGCTGCTGCTTGATGGCCGGGTTAACGAAAATCCGCGTGACGTCGTTATCTTCTGCCGCCAGCTTGATCATGCTGGATACATCCCGCGTCCACAGGGACGGCACAACGCGCTTACCGTCGCTCGCCACCAGATCCAGCGCCTGCGGTTTCAGCAGTTGGGCGGAGGTCCAGCGCGTTTTCGGCAGCTGCAGGAAGATATCGACATCCAGTCCGGTCTGGTGGCTGGCGTGTCCACCGTTAAAGCGACCGCCGGCAGGCATCCCCATATCGCCAATCAGCATCGTGCCCAGCCCAAGGTTATGCACCTGGTTTCCCAGACGCTGGATGAACAGCACCAGGTCCGGGTGGCCGAAATAACGCCGCTGATCGGTGCGCATCACCTGATAGGTATCAGACTGGAGAGGAAGCTCCTGGGCACCGACGATACAGCCGTTGGAAAAGGCGCCAATGGACTGCGCGCTCCCCGCCACAGGGTGGGTGATTTTTTGCCATGGCGTCGCGGCCAGACTGGCTCCACTGGCAAGCAGCGCCAGCAGAGCAATTGCGGTTTTTTTCATGTTTACCAGCGTGGAATGGTGGTCGTCACATCCGCATTCTGCGCGCGCTGGCGCAGGAAGTGATCCATCAGCACGATCGCCAGCATCGCTTCTGCGATCGGCACCGCGCGGATCCCCACGCACGGATCGTGACGTCCTTTGGTGATCATCTCAACTTCTTCGCCATCGCGGTTAATCGTGTGGCCCGGCACGGTGATGCTGGAAGTTGGCTTCAGCGCGATGTTGGCAACAATCTGCTGCCCGCTGCTGATACCGCCCAGGATGCCGCCCGCATGGTTGCTCTGGAAACCCGCTTTCGTAATCTCATCGCGGTTCTGGCTGCCGCGAAGCTGAACCACGTCAAAGCCGTCGCCAATCTCAACGCCCTTCACTGCGTTGATGCTCATCAGCGCATGGGCAATGTCGGCGTCGAGACGGTCGAATACCGGCTCGCCCCAGCCAGCCGGGACACCGTCAGCTACCACGGTCACTTTCGCGCCAATGGAGTCGCCCTCTTTTTTCAGGCCACGCATCAGTTCATCCAGCGCCTCAAGCTTGTCGGCATCGGCGCAGAAGAACGGGTTTTGTTCAACCTGATCCCAGTCTTTGATCGCCAGCGGAATGTCGCCCATCTGGGTCAGACAGCCGCGGATAACGATGCCAAATTTCTGCTGCAGGTATTTCTTAGCAATCGCCCCTGCCGCCACGCGCATCGCGGTTTCACGCGCGGAAGAACGTCCGCCGCCGCGATAGTCGCGGAAGCCGTACTTTTGTTCGTAGGTGTAGTCGGCGTGGCCCGGACGGAAGACGTCTTTGATGGCGCCGTAGTCCTGGGAGCGCTGATCGGTGTTTTCGATCAGCAGGCCAATGCTGGTCCCGGTAGTGCGCCCTTCAAAGACGCCGGAGAGAATTTTGACCTGGTCCGGCTCGCGACGCTGCGTGGTGTAGCGAGAGGTGCCCGGGCGACGACGGTCGAGGTCGTGCTGTAAATCGGCTTCGGTCAGTTCGATGCCTGGCGGTACGCCATCAACGATACAGCCCAGCGCCAGCCCGTGCGACTCGCCAAAGGTGGTCACGCGGAATAACTGTCCAATACTGTTTCCTGCCATCACGGCTCCGATGTTGTAGTTTGTGTTTGAGCGTTGTGAAACGGGCCGAAGCCCGCTGGATTAATCTTTATAGATGCTGAAGTGTTCGCGCGCGTCGAGCAGCTGCGCTTTAGTCAGCATAAAGACGCCGTCACCGCCGTTGTCGAACTCAAGCCAGGTGAACGGCACATCCGGGTACTGCTCTATCAGATGTACCATGCTGTTGCCCACTTCACAAATCAGAACGCCGTCGTCGGTCAGGTAATCCGGCGCGCAGGCCAGAATGCGGCGGGTCAGCTTCAGGCCATCAGAGCCTGACGCCAGACCCAGCTCCGGCTCGTGACGGTATTCGTTCGGCAGATCGGACATGTCTTCCGCATCGACGTACGGCGGGTTGGTGACGATAAGATCGTACTGCAGCGTCGGCAGATCGCGGAACAGGTCGGAGCGAATTGGCGTAACGTGATGGATGAGCCCATGCTCTTCAATGTTGTGCTCGGTCACGGCCAGCGCGTCGGTGGAGATATCGACGGCGTCCACTTCCGCTTCCGGGAAGGCGTACGCGCAGGCAATCGCGATGCAGCCGCTGCCGGTACACATATCGAGAATGTGCTGCGGCTGATGGCCAATCAGACCGTCAAAGTGGTTGTTGATCAGCTCACCAATCGGCGAGCGCGGCACCAGCACGCGTTCATCAACATAGAACTCGTGGCCGCAGAACCAGGCTTTGTTGGTCAGATAGGCGACTGGAATGCGCTCGTTCACGCGGCGGATCACGCGCTCAACGATGCGGTGTTTTTCGCTGGAAGTCAGGCGCGCGGTGCGCATGTCTTCCGGAATGTCCAGCGGCAGGTAGAGAGACGGCAGCACCAGCTGTACGGCTTCATCCCACGGGTTATCGGTACCGTGACCGTACCAGATATTAGCGGCGCTGAAGCGGCTAACCGACCAGCGCAACATGTCCTGTATGGTATGCAGCTCGTTTACTGCTTCATCGACAAAAATTTTATCCACTCTTTCCTCCAGGGCATGCTCGCATAATTTTCGGCGGCTAGTTTGCCATGAAGACGGCGATAAATCAGCAATGACGCGTCGCGCTTGAGGTTAAAAAATGCGTTTAGTCGGGTACACTGTCGGAAATACGAGATGAGAATGACGAATGAAAAAGAAAACATCGCTCAGCGAGGAGGATCAGGCGCTCTTCCGTCAGCTGATGACCGGGACGCGTAAAATCACGCAGGACACCATCGTCCATCGCCCGCTGCGTAAAAAAATCAGCGAAGTACCGGTCAAGCGTCTTCTGCAGGAGCAGGCCGATAACAGCCACTATTTTTCAGATGAATTTCAGCCGCTGCTCAACACGCAAGGGGCTGTGAAGTACGTACGCGAAGACGTCAGCCATTTTGAGCTGAAAAAATTACGCCGCGGGGATTATTCGCCGGAGCTGTTTCTCGATCTGCACGGTTTAACGCAGATGCAGGCGAAACAAGAGCTGGGGGCGTTGATCGCCGCCTGTCGCCGTGAACATGTTTTTTGCGCCTGCGTGATGCACGGCCACGGTAAACATATCCTCAAGCAACAAACGCCGCTGTGGCTGGCCCAGCACCCACACGTAATGGCTTTTCATCAGGCACCGAAAGAGTACGGCGGAGATGCCGCGTTGCTGGTGTTGATTGAAGTGGAAGAGTGGCAGCCGCCAGAGTTGCCCTGACAGAATGGCGGGAAGCACATTGCGCCCCGCCATATCGCACGTCACGTCAGATAGCTTTTGCCATCTTCAGGTTGCACGGACTCATTTGCCAGTTGAAGACACCTTTGCCCGTTTCGTCGAGAGAAACATTGGCAATGGCGGATGTCGTGAACATCGGCGGGGTCTCGCCCGGGCACAGCTCAGAAACCAGATAGCCAACCAGTGGCAGGTGGGAAATGACCAGCGCGGAAGCGACACCTTCATTGCACAGCGCCTGAAGATAAGCGCTGACAAGGCCTACATCGCCACACGGGGTGAGTTCAGGCAGAACATCCACACTGGTCGGCAGGTTCATACACTCCCCTACCACATCCAGCGTCTGTTCTGCACGCAGGAACGGACTCACCAGAACGCGTTCGATGTCCACTTTTTGACCGTTAAGCCAGGTCGCCATCAGACGAGATTCGTCGCAGCCACAGACGGTCAAAGGACGTACTGAGTCACTGGCGGCATCGAGTGCCGCGTCGCCGTGACGCATGATAAAAACTTGCATATTGCACCGCTTTTGTTAACCAGAATCACCGGCGTTAACTACCCGCGATAAATGCTAAGAGGTAGAAAACCCGATGGCCGGGCATTGTGCCTGATCCATTCGGTGAATGAAACGCTGTTTTTTACCTCAATGGCGTAAGTATAGTCAATCTCTGTTTACAAAATCGCCAGAACAGGTCCATTCACTTCAGGATTTACCCTTCTTTGACCTCAGCTTACGAGGACAGTTTCCCTTGCAGGCCAAAATGTCTGGCCGCGTTCCGCCATCTGCAATAATTCGTCACACGGCGTAAACCGTGGACCATATTGCGAAGCCAGACGTTGCAGGATAGCAACCACTTCACCCGCGCCGAGCGTATCCATGTAACGGAACGGGCCGCCAAGGAACGGCGGGAAACCAATGCCAAATACCGCGCCGATGTCACCATCGCGTGCACTCTTAATCACCTGCTCATCAAAGCAGCGCGCCGCTTCATTGAGCATCATCATCACGCAGCGCTCAGCGCACTGAACGGCGGACAGTTTTCCCTGACCTGTGGTCGAAATGAGTCCATATACCGAAGGGTCGACCTGTTTCCTGCTTTTACGCCCTTTCGCGCCGTAAAGATAGAAACCGCGTTCATTTTTTCTGCCTTTGCGATCGTCCTTCAAAATCGCAGAAACAATGTTTGCAGGTGGGCTAAAACGATCGCCATATGCAGCTTCCAGCACTGGTATAATTTTAGTGCCGGTGTCTATTCCCACCTCATCCAAAAGTTGGATTGGGCCAACGGGGAAACCAAACTTTACCAGCGCCTCGTCGACGTGCTCAATCTTCTCCCCTTCCGTCAGCAACCGCATTGCTTCATTAATGTAGGGAGCCAGAATGCGGTTGACGTAGAAGCCAGCTTTGTCCGCTACCACAATCGGGGTTTTGCCCTGTTTTTTCGCCAGCTTCACCACGGTGGCAACAGTTTGCGAACTGGTAGTCGCGTGCGGAATAACTTCCACCAGCGGCATTTTTTCGACCGGGCTAAAGAAATGCAGCCCAATCACCTGCTCCGGGCGCGCGGCTTTCGCCGCGATATCGCCAATCGGTAATGACGACGTATTGGAGGCAAAAATGGTATGCGGGGCGCAATGTTGCTCAACGTCTGCCACCATCTGCTGTTTAAGCGCCAGATCTTCAAACACGGCTTCAATCACCAGATCGCGGTGCGCAAAACCGCTGTAATCCGTCGTACCGGATATCATCGCCAGGGTTTTGTCGCGCTCGCTTGCCTTGATATGGCGGCGCTTGACCTTTTGATCAAGGTTCTGCCAGCTGTACTGCAGCGCGTGATTGATCCCCTTAGGATTAATGTCTTTGATTCGTACAGGCAATTTGCCTTTGCTGGCGGTAACAAAAGAAATTCCGCCACCCATGAGCCCCCCACCCAGTACGCCAATCGCACGCAGCGGCGCAGGCTGCGCCTCGCTGCCCGGATCTTTTTTCACTTCCGTGCTGGCGAAGAAGATGCTGCGTAGCGCCTGCGACTGCGGCGTCATCGCCAGTTCGCCAAAGGCTTTGGCCTCCGCGGCATAGCCGCTGCTGCTTCCCTGCGACAGCCCGGTCTCGATCACTTCGAGGATCCGCTTTGCCGCCGGGTAATTGCCTTTGGTTTTTTGTTCGGTCTTTTTGCCCACCATGTTGAACAGGAGCGTTCTTCCCAGCGGGCCGGCCAGCACGCGCTCACGTACCGGCAGAGGACGTTTTGCCTGACGCCCTTTCAGCGCAAGCTCAACGGCGGCCTCCAGCAAAATGGACTGCGGCACGACGTCATCGACCAGACCGGCTTTCAGCGCCTGACGGGCGCGCAGCTGTTTACCGGTTAAGATCATCTCCAGCGCCGTGCTGACGCCCACCAGGCGCGGCAGCCGTTGCGTTCCGCCGGAGCCAGGCAGCAGGCCCAGCTGCACTTCCGGCAGACCCAGAATCGTTTTCGCATCGTCGGTGCAAATCCGGCTGTGACAGGCCAGCGCCAGCTCAAGCCCGCCGCCCAGACAGGCACCGTGGATCGCGGCAATAACCGGGATCGGCAGACCGTTGATCTCCGCCATGACCTGCTGGCCCTGACGCGCAAGCTCTTCGGCTTCCAGAGCGCTTTGCGCCCGGGCGATCATGTTGATATCCGCGCCGGCGATAAAGTTATCCGGCTTGGCAGAGATAAAGACCAGACCACGAATCGCTTTGTTGTCGCGGATCTGCTTTAGCATCGCGCGCACCTGAACACCAAATTCGGCCTTCAGGGTATTCATCTTTTCATCAGGCACATCGATCGTGATAACGGCCACGTTATCGAGGCGAACCGTCAGATTAAATGCAGATGGCATATCCATTATTCAGCCTCCAGAACCATTGCTGCGCCAAGGCCACCCGCCGCACAGGCGGTAACGAGGCCAAACCCGCCGCCACGGCGACGGAGTTCATGTAAAGTTTGCGTGATCATCCTCGCCCCTGTGGCGGCAAACGGATGACCGTAGGCGATAGAGCCGCCCAGCACGTTGAATTTACTCTGATCCACTTCGCCCGTGGCATGGGCACGGCCCAGCACATCGCGCGCGAAACGCTCGCTTGCCAGCAGCTGTACGTTTGCCAGGGTTTGCGCGGCAAACGCTTCATGCATATCAATCAGGGTTAAATCAGCCAGCGTCAGCCCCGCGCGCTCCAGCGCCAGCGGCGTGGACCACGCCGGACCTAACAGCATGTCCTGCCAGACATCAATTGCGGTGAAGGCATAGCTGCGTAAATAGCCGAGGGGAGTGATGCCCAGCTCCTTCGCGCGGGATTCGGTCATCAGGATCACGGCGGCGGCGCCATCCGTCAGCGGCGTACTGTTCGCCGCCGTCACCGAGCCGTGTTTGCGGTCAAACGCCGGGCGCAGTTTGGCGTAATCCGCCAGCGTTGAGGTGCCGCGAATATTGTTATCTTCCACAAGCGGTTCACGGTAGGGGGGAATATAGGCGGTCATGACCTCGTCGGCCAGCTTGCCTTCCGACCAGGCTTTTGCCGCAAGCTGATGTGAACGATGCGCCAGGGCATCCTGCTGTTCACGCGTAATGCCGTACGTTTTTGCCATCTGCTCGGCGGTATCGCCCATGCGCAGGCCAGTGGAGTATTCCGCTACGGCAGGTGGTACAGGCATAAGGTCGCGCAGGCGTAAACGCGAGAAGAGTTTGAGTTTCTGCCCCGTCGTGCGGGCTTTATTGGCATCCACCAGGATGCGAGCCAGCTTTTTACTGACCCCAATTGGCAGCACCGAAGAGGAGTCCGCTCCACCCGCAATCCCGGCGCGAATAGTGCCCGCCATCAGGCTTTCAGCGACGTTAGCCACAGCCTGGAAGCTGGTTGCGCAGGCGCGGCTGACGCTGTAGGCATCGGTATGCACGTTCATCCCGGTACCGAGGACGATTTCACGCGCAATATTGGGGGCTTCAGGCATCTGCACGACCTGACCGAATACCAGCTGTTCGATGACCTCAGGCGGAATTTCGCTGCGAGCCAGCATCTCCCCCACTACCATTTTCCCCAGGTCGACGGCCGGTATGCCATGAAACGCCGTTGCCTGACGCGCAAATGGCGTGCGCAATCCACTGACTATGGCAATGCGATCGCCCTGACGGGTAATAAGCGGTAATGCCTGACTCATAACACTCCCCTGTAAAAAATTTTCGCAAACATAAAGTGGTCTGACCTGATAATAGTCTTAACCATTTTTTTACATTCAGCCAATCGGGGAAACGAAAAAGTGCGAGCTAAAACACAGAGAAGAAAAAGAAAATGCCCCCAAGGAAAAAGCAAAACGGTAACCCATAGGTTACCGTTTTTAGTGTTTGCACCCTCTCCCGTGGGAGAGGGCTGGGGGGAAGGGCATCAGGCCGCAGAGATTAACGCAGGCCCAGCTGGAAAATCAGCGTTTCTGCTTCACAGGCAAAGACAAAGTCGATGTCCAGCTTCACGCCGCCTTCCACTTCGGTAAAGGTAGACTTGATTTCACACGGATCGGATTCAACGTCACGCGCACGCTTGCTCAGCGCGGTCAGGGTCTCTTCCGCTTCGGCACGGTTGGTGAATACACGGCTGTAAGAGGCGGTGCAATCGGTGTTGTCCATGATGGTCCCAACATCCATACAGCAGCAAACCGGGGTTTCATCAGCACTGCATTTACTCATAGCTCAATTTCCTCTGTATTCGCGCAGCGCGCGAGATAGACACGATGCTGATATTTTACGCCCCGGAGCGGGCGCTCTCCAGCCGTTAATGGCGCAAAATCGGAGAAGTGACCAATATCACACTAAAAAATGATCTAAAACAAAAACCACCCTTTTGGGTGAGTCGTGATGGTCACAATTTTGCCAACCAGATCTCGTTTCACGAAACATGTTTGAAAATATTAATAAACAAACTTGCAACATTCCGGCTGGTCAGACCTATACTCTGGCCACTGGTCTGATTTGTCTGTCATACCTCAGACCCTACACTTCGCGCTCCTGTTACGGTATGTAACAATTATTGAATAAAAATAACTCAATGAGGTTATGGTCATGAGCCAGAAAACCCTGTTCAACAAGACTGCGCTGGCAGTCGCAGTGGCACTCGTCTCCACTTCCGCCTGGTCAGCGGGCTTTCAGTTAAACGAATTTTCTTCCTCTGGCCTTGGCCGTGCGTATTCCGGGGAAGGCGCTATCGCTGATGATGCGGGTAACGCGAGTCGTAACCCCGCGTTGATCATGATGTTCGATCGTCCGACTTTCTCTGCCGGTGCGGTTTATATCGATCCTGATGTCAACGTTTCTGGTAAGTCGCCTTACACGGGTGCGAGCCTTAAAGCGGACAATATTGCCCCAACAGCATGGATCCCAAACCTGCACTTCGTTGCGCCTATCAACGAACAGTTTGGCTGGGGTGCATCCGTAACGTCTAACTACGGTCTGGCTACCGAGTTCAATAACAACTACCCGGCTGGTGAATACGGCGGTAAAACAGACCTTACTACGCTGAACCTCAACCTGAGCGGTGCGTATCGCCTGAACGATAACTGGAGTTTTGGCCTGGGCTTTGATGCCGTCTACGCTGATGCCAAGATCGAACGTTATTCCGGGGAACAGACTGCTCGCCTGCCTAAAAACAGCAATAAAATTGCCAGTCTTGAAGGTGATGAGTGGGGCTATGGCTGGAACGCCGGTATCCTGTACGAGCTGGATAAAAACAACCGTTGGGGCCTGACCTATCGTTCCGAAGTGAAAATTGACTTCGACGGCGATTACAAGAGCGGTATCCTGACGCCTGTGAACAATCTGGTTCCAGGTGCGGGCACTACCATTCCTTGGGGAACGTCCAACCAGACCGTTCCGGGTTCACTGTCGCTGCATTTGCCAGAAATGTGGGAAGTCTCCGGTTACAACCGCGTTGCACCACAATGGGCTATTCACTATAGCCTGGCCTATACCAGCTGGAGTCAGTTCCAGGAGCTGAAAGCGACCGGTACCAATGGTCAAACGCTGTTCTATAAGGACGAAAGCTTCCACGACGCCTATCGTATAGCGTTGGGTACCACCTACTACTACGATAAGAACTGGACTTTCCGCTCCGGTATCGCATTTGACGACAGCCCGGTTCCGGCAGATAAACGTTCCATTTCCATTCCGGATCAGGACCGCTTCTGGTTAAGTGCTGGCGCGACCTATGCGTTGAACGAGAATGCATCCATCGATGCGGGCGTATCTTATATGCACGGTCAGAAAGTGACGTTCAAGGAAGGTCCGTACGAGTTTACCTCTGAAGGTAAAGCCTGGCTGTTCGGTACGAACTTCAACTACGCGTTCTAATCGCGCTGGAATCAAAAAAGGTGAGCATTGCTCACCTTTTTTATTTACTCCGAATCGATATCTTTTAGTTCGTTTTCGATCGCCTTCGCGTTTGGATTCTCTTCCGGCTTCAGCTTGCCGCCGTTGGCAATAAAGTCATGATTCTGGAAGTACGCTTCACGCACCATAATGTACGGGTCAGAAGACTGGCGCAGCAGACCATCAGAGTCGAGCAGTTGCGCGCGGGTTTCAATCCCTTCCACCGTCCATTTACCCACCGACAGCGGCCAGGTCAGCCACGAAAGGACCGGATACAGCGTATCCACCATATCGCCGCCATCATCACGGAGGGTGAAGCTACCATAGAACGGTAAATGCACGTACGGACCATACCCGACGCCATAGTGTCCCATCGTGCTGCCGAAACGGTGTGGCTGTTCACGCTGCAGTTTCTGGTTAGCCATACCTGCAACATCAATAAAGCCACCCATACCCAGAATGGAGTTCAGGAAGAAGCGGGTAAAGTGGACCATCCCCTGATACGGGTCGCCCTGCAGGAAGTAGTTCACCATTACCGCAGGCTCTTCGAGGTTGCTGGTAAAGTTACTTAACCCGTTACGCGCGGGTTGTGGAACATAATCGCGCCATGCTACTGCCACCGGACGAACCACATACGGGTCCAGTACGTTGTAGTTGAAGCTATACATTGAGCGGTTAAATCCTTCGAGAGGATCGGAGCGTCCCGTTTGCTCACCGGAGCTGGCGCAGCCCACAAGCATCGTCGCGCCAAGCGCAAGCGCCGACAGCCGAAGTTTCATAAATATCTCCCTGTTCAGTATGGCTATCGTTGATTGCCATCCGTAACGGAGCCGTTGACGCTCCGTCTGTAAACGTGCAAGCGATTGTAACAGCACGTTTACCGATGTCTATGAGCACAATTACGGGCAGTAACCACCGTGACTCTGATCTCAGCATAGCCTGGCTTTTGGAATTCGTTTCGCTGGCAATTTTATAATGACTTTGAAAGAGATGTATCACCTTTGTTGTCATTGCCGCCAATTTAAGAGCATCCCCACAGGCATCCCGATAAAAGCCGCTACGCTTAACAGAAAGATCAACCTCCGGGAGCAGATATGAAAGATGTAGGCGAAGAAAAAATTGGCGAGAGCACTGAGGAGCTTGAAATTGAAAGCGAGGAGAAAGCGCGCGGCGAGAAGATAGAAATTGATGAAGATCGCCTCCCCTCCCGCGCAATGGCCATCCACGAGCATATACGCCAGGATGGTGAAAAAGAGATGGAGCGCGACGCGATGGCCCTCTTCTGGTCAGCCATTGCTGCCGGACTCTCAATGGGCGCATCTCTGCTTGCGAAAGGGATATTTCATGTGCAGCTGGAAGGCGTACCCGGTGGATTTTTACTGGAAAACCTCGGCTATACCTTCGGCTTTATTATTGTCATCATGGCCCGCCAGCAGCTGTTTACCGAGAACACGGTGACCGCCGTTCTGCCGGTGATGCAAAATCCCACACTCGGTAATTTCGGTTTATTGATGCGGCTCTGGAGCGTGGTTCTGCTGGGTAATATCATCGGCACGGGCATCGCGGCATGGGCGTTTGAATATATGCCGATCTTTGATGAACCCACCCGGGATGCGTTTGTGAAAATCGGCATGGACGTAATGAAAAACACGCCGGTCGAGATGTTCTCAAACGCCATCATCTCAGGCTGGATTATCGCCACGATGGTCTGGATGTTTCCTTCAGCGGGAAGCGCCAAAATTGTGGTGATCATATTGATGACCTGGCTGATTGCGCTGGCGGACACCACGCATATTGTGGTCGGTACCGTTGAAATCCTCTATCTGGTCTTTAACGGTACGCTTCACTGGAGCGATTTCTTCTGGCCGTTTGCCCTTCCGACGCTGGCAGGAAACATTTGCGGCGGAACGTTTATCTTCGCGCTTTTAAGCCATGCCCAAATTCGTAACGACATGTCGAACAAACGCAAAGCTGAGCTTAAGGCACGGGAAAATGATGATAAATCGACAAAAAAATCGACCTGAATGGTGACTCTTTGAGCAGTCAGGCGGCGATGTGCTTAACGCAAAGTGTAAATAAGGCTATACTCGTGCCGCCTCGTCCCCTTAGTTAAATGGATATAACGAGCCCCTCCTAAGGGCTAGTTGCAGGTTCGATTCCTGCAGGGGACACTTTACCCTCCCGCTTTTTCCAGCACATTCGTCTGTCTACCGCCAGAATTCACTGAGCAGAAGAATCCTGTTTTATTTGAGCGTAACGCGTTGCCAGCTGTTTAAGACGCAACTCCAGTTGAGTCTTTTCTGCTTCAGGAAGCGCATCTCCTGCTGGATGCTGTGACAGGCGCCTGAGTTGTTCTTCAGCCGGTATCGTCTGGTTAAATGACTGTATAGTCGAAAAAACCACCGATTTAAGCTCGCTTACCGTGATGTATTTTCCTTTTTGCTCATCCAAACTACTCAGCCGATGACTCAGTTGCTGAAGCGTCATCATTCCCTGATACCAGCTGTTCATTGCGTCGACAGGTAACGCTGCCGCGTTAAATTTTTGCTGCCACTGCATTGTGAGCGGTTTCGCCTCCTCCGGCCATAATGTCTGGAGCTGCTTTAACAGCTGAAGGCTGTAGGAAAGATTCCAGTCAGGAGGCAGTTTATCCAGGCGGGCAAGCTGCTGCTGCGTGTCTGTAATAAACGTGGACGGTAAAGTACCTCGCAGTGTTAACGCGTCTTGCTGCACAGGCGTGAGCACTTCAGGTAACGGAGCAAGAGAGGCAAAAGCCTGAGTCGCCAGGGGGTCGGGTCTGGACAAAGAAACCCATCCCCACGCCACAGCGATACAAACCACCAGCGTGGAACACATCCCGGTAATAAAGGGCTTCCACTGTCTGACAGGCACGGGGGCTGTCGTACGATCCTCCCCATTCGGCTGATTTTCCTGATGCACAACATATACCCATTTCACTTCTTCGATCGGTTCGGCTTTCTCCAGAGTCGATTCGCTATCGGGATTCATGTTCACATTCAAATCGGACGTGTCATTACTGCTTTCCAGCCGTTCAGTACTTGAACGTATCAACGTTCGTAACGTATCGAACTGGCTAAGGTGTTTAAGCTCAAGGCGCTGGAGCACCGCGCTCAGGCTGGTAAGTAACGCTTCAGCACGATAAAGCTCACTAAGATGGCTGCTGTTGAATGGCAGCATACGCATGCGCTGCTGCAGGCGCTGGCTAAGGCCGCTAAGGATTTCCATACGAGCGTGTTGCGTCTTCGGCCATAAGATGTCCCACTGGTGGCTAATCAGGGCCTCCAGAATCGCCAGCCCTTCATTCAGGCCAGCTAATCCAGACAGGTGAGTACGAGCAAGGGTGTACCAGGCTGCTGTCTGCAACTCCACACCGTTCTGTTCAAACATTGAGAGACAGAGTCTTTGGACATATTGCCAGTTCACATCAGGGCGAGCAGGATGTGTAAGCTTACTGAGTTCGTCGCGGAGGGCGGTATAATCTGGCAGCGTACGCGGGTCGCCGCCGGTTTTTAACGTTATATGTGTGGTCATTCTGCAGGGCCTGCATATCCGTGTCGGTTAATTTCGTCAGTTGATGTGTAAGGCAGTTTTGCGTGTAGAAACGCAATGACGAATAAAGGAATGAATGTTATTGCTATGACAGCAGCGCTAAAATCAGATCGAAAAAAACACCTTCATCAAATAGTTTTCCTGACTGAGGTGACCTATCAGGGGGAGTAAAGATCCAGTCATTTACGCTCCCCACCCGCATGAACAGGCGTCCTTGAGAAATCGCGCTGTACCCGGAAAAAAAGTCACCTCGACACAGCCTGCAACTCCCTGTCCATACAGAAATATCGGCATAAACTTAACCGCCCGGTAACCATAACGCAGGACAATACCGGAAATATCAAAAGCCCCGCCCTCCACCAGCAGGTCAGGAACGTATACCGTCAGTGGCTCTGCATTCAGTCCGGTATCTGTCAGCCACGCGTCCATTTGCTCCTGAAGCTGAGCCATTCGCATGCGAAACTCTGCAATATCGGCTTGACTCTTGCTAACTGCGGGAACAGGTGAAGGTTGTCGCGCCTGCAACTTCTTCAGGAACTGTGATTTTACTGACATGGTGTTAACTGACCTTATATACGAGGTGTTGTTTCGAGATACTGCTGTTGCCTGAGATGCCGCAACAGGACCCGTCCTTCGGGCATAAACTCAGTCCCATAACGCACCAGGCCAATCCCTTTAAGTTCAGCATCAATGGCATAGCGCAGCTCGCCGGGAATGTTCTGCTCCAGCAGAACAACGTCTATCTTTTTCAGGCGCGGTTCATACTTGAGCAGGACGGCAGACAATGTGCCCATGAGCTCATGGGCCGTTCCCGGCATGCCCTGCAGGATTTTTGTCATATCGGGCAGCCCGTAATCAGGCAGGTGCGCCAACGTGCCGGCGCGACAGTTGAGAACGCGCTGCATGTTGTCCAGAACCGAAAGGATGACCTGATTTTCTTCACTGACCTGTTTAAGGTCGAGGCCACCGCTAAAATTTCCGGTTAGCATTTCATACAGCGAAGGCGTGTTATGTCCCTGGGGCATCAGTCGTCCTTAAGCGGTTGCAGCGTCAGATGGTTCTCGCCGGCTTCCAGAATGCGCGGTTTATCGGGATCCAGATCGCTGCGCTTGATAACCTGCTTCCAGGTGTCGTTGGTCATGTCCGGATGGCGGAACAGCCCTACCACCGCGACAAACTTCGCCTCTTCTTCCATCGGCATATCAAGGCTTGCATCACCCCCCGGTTTTACCACGATATTACGACTGGCCAGCATGTCGTCTTTCAGAATACTGACATCATCCTGAAGCAATTGCTGATAAACCGTCTTATCAAAGGTTTTGCGGTCTTTGAGTTGGTAAACCCTAACCACGACAGGCTCAGACAGCGAGTTATTTTCGCGAGAGTCGGTGTTCAGAGCTTCGCGCGCGGTGAAATCCAGATGCAGGATTTTAATTTTTTTATAGAACACAGAATTAAACGCCGATTTGGTACCGTCGGTAACGCTCTGCGTCACCCCGCAACCGGTCAGAATAAGCGCCATGAGAGGCATCATCCAGCGCGCGGTTTTAGTTAAATTTGTACGTGACACGTCGGTTTCCTTGTTGTGGTTTCGCGGGCTCCAGCCCGCTGTAATAGCCCAGTTCTGTCGTAAAGGTTTCAGGAATGTCATCAGGATGGCTATCATCTTCTGCTCCCAGCACGCCGTTCATTCCCAGCCAGAAAGGGTTCTCACCCAGCGGGGGTACGGCCAGCAGTCGAACAGACGTCGTCAGGGTTATTCTGGCCTTAAACCGCCAGCCCAGATACACCCGCAGCATCACCAGGAAATCCATGTACAACTGGCCATCCGGTTTCCAGCCTTGCGCCTCATGTTCGTTGTCCGTCGCAAGCGCAATCAGCAGCTGGCTGCCGGCATCCATCGCTTCGTCACCCAGCGGCGTATTGCCATCAAGCAGAAAATCTTCGTCACCGTAAAAACCCAGCGGCCTGTCGATCTCTACAGGCCGCAGACAATACGGACTCACCTGCACCGTCGTATCGGGGGCCAACAGGCTCACCAGTGCCTGCATCCCTTCCTGAGTTTTGCCCGGTTGTTGCAGAACTCCCAACAGGGCCAGAAAGCGCGACACTGGCGTGGCAATGTGATTTGCCGTGCCCGGTATTCCAAGCCCCACCAGACCCAATAACGACTGCGAAATGTTGTCGGTTCCGCCGGGCTCAAACGTGGCCGGATACCAGCAGTTGATCCTTACCCGTTTTATTGGCGGCCTCGGCCAGCATCGCGAGGGAAAGTGGCAAGGCCATCTCTCCGGGAGGTCCAAAGGAGAGATCGATAGAATGCAGAGGTCTTTTCTCCGGCAGCGGCCAGTGATGAAGAGTTGCATATTGCATTATTTCTGTAGCAGCTTTTTGAGTCGCTCCCAACAGCCAAACGTATTCCAGACTCTGCTTATCGGGCTGAACATATTCGAATAACATATCTAACTCATTGTTAAGCTTACCCTCTTCCAGTGGCATCGTACGAGTTATGCCAGCGATAACAGGCAATGAATGCTGATGAGCATAAGCAGATGACGTAAGGAGCTGAGCAGAAATAAACTCACTTGACTGCCCGCTGCGCCGATGAGGCCAGTCCTGAAGACAAAGCATTAATACCAGCCCATCAAAATTCTTTTCATCATAGAAAGAATCTAGAGTCTTCATGGAATAGATTAAATTGGGAAGAAGATCCCATTGTTGAGAAATTAACTCAATGCGTTTTTCATCAATCCTATCTGGCGACTGGTAAACATAAACAGAGTGCAGGGAATAACGATATCCGGGATGTTGTAACTCCAGCTTTCTGTCTGTTTCCTTCATAAAATCTTGAAAGCTATGCTGGCAGTTGAATAATGGCCGAGCTTTTTTAGGAAATGCAGGAACCTTTTCCAACTCGTCCAGTAGTGCCTCCATTCCTTTCTCTTCCGGAGAAAACAAAACATTACCAACCACGGCAAGCTGCTGTCGACTCCAGTTGCGCCATTCAGCTTTGGTTTGTTCTCTTTCGAAATCCCAAGCCCGACTAGCTGCGACAGACTGCTCGTAGCGATTAAACAGCACCCCGAATAAGCATAACCAAATCAACAATGCGGGGAGAGCACCGTAGAAGAAAACTTCAGCATAATTTACCTTATTCCAGATCCATAAGCTGGAAATGGCCCCCACTATCAACATCAGTACCAATACTATTATCCAGAACCAGAACTTTGGTGGTGGAAGAGATTTTTTATCAGGAATATCAGGTATAGGCCATGCCATAGTAAAACTCGATATTTGTATGTTTTATTAAAGACTAAAAAAGAATTTAAAAAAATCATGCACAACGTTCCAGATTAACTGAATGTCATGCCATTCATTAAAAACTCAAATAAAATATTAACCATACGTTATTTTAGAGCTAGCGCTGTAGCGTTTCATTTTTCAGAGTAAGCCATTCTTTCCTGTAAGTTATCTTGAGAATATACACGAGAAGCTTATGCTTACACTTTTCGGCAAAACCGTTTTATTTCTATAGTCGCAAATATCAATCAATAACGCTTTTTTATCAAACCCACTCCATACCGAAGGTTCTGGGATCATAAGATTCGTGAAGCAAATGGGGCAACTTATTCAAATAAAAGCTCTTCAATTATAGTAACAGGGAAATTTTTCGCCATTGAGGAAATGTAATTGAAATCAACTTAGTTATCTAAAAATGTACCTGATAGTGCGCCACATAAATCGAAGTAAACTAGTTTATATTCCACGTTGTAAACTTCTCATTTTCCTTCAACGGACTACCTGCCGCTCAGTACGGATCTCTGCCCTGCTCATTACTTGACTGCCAGTGAACATTAGATTCCTTTTTCTCTGCAATCTCTATCATTTAATAATCTCAGGCTAATTTTGATATCTTTATTTTCAATTTCAGGAATTTGTAATGGATGACCATATTTATCCAGACGACCATAACAACCTTTATTTTCAGCAGTTATTTTATAGCATTGCCCATCAGGGCTTGAACCCGAGAATGGATTAACTATCTGAATGTTTTTATTACGTTCAACGGTGACCACTTTCGTTTGGCAAGCGGTGATGAAAATCAGAGATATCAGGCCGGCAAGCAATAAACTATATTGAGATTTACCCTTCATTAATCATTCCTTTTTATCTTCCACCTCAAGGGATGCAGTATTTGAATTTTTCAGTGGAGATGTTTTTTTTTCAAATATCCTTATATCTTCCTTAGGCCTTAGAATAACTATCCGGAATACCAGGTATAAATTTCGCGTGACATGGGCAGGAACTAAAGCTGTCAAGTGACCCTGCCAGAACCTGTCCTCCATCGAATGTATCTGCAGCTCCGCCTAAGATTTTGTACGTTCCCGGATGCTTACCGCAGTTAACCATATCTCCTTCTCTGGCAGCAGAAACGCCATACCATTGAAATGTTGGATCGCCGGTAAGGATCTTCCCACCACAGGTGGTGCTATCACCGACTCTTAAAAAATAACCGACACTCATTTCGCATCCTCTATTTTCAAATATTGTGGCTGTATACGGAAAGCATGACTAATTTTACCAGCGCTACTTATAACGAAGGGAATTCACTAGCCTGTCCCAGATTTCAATCATCTGCGCTTCGCTGTAACGCGTTTTTTTATACTCGCTGGTGAGTCCAATACCAAACCTTGGCTTATCTGCTGTAGCAGCATGCTCATTGGCTTTAAAATCAAAATCATAAAATGTATTTTTTTCATCCTGCCCCGTCGCCGGATTTCTGATGGTTTGGATACCACCAAACAACCATGATTCCGCCGGAATACCGTTCGGAGAAAGAGCTATTTTCTTTATGGTGTACTGATTTGAGGTTTTAAGCGCTTCATTAATTTGTGCGCTACGATTAAACAGGGTGTCCTCAGAACCAGGATATTTATTGTTTGTATATACACCTAAAATAAAGTCGTCATTTTCATAACTAAATGTAATTTTTTCCAGATGTTTTCCGCCATCATCCCGGATAAACCCATTCGGTATACACACACCTTTAGCAGATGGAATATCCTCATCTTTTCTGCCGCTTAACCGTGATATCAAAGACTGCATGGCCGCCAGCTTGGCTGGCTTCTCATTCATTTGAGCCTCGGTAAAACCAGCTTTAGTGTATGTTTTTTTCTTTCCCTATATTTAGGACTGGATAAATCAAGTATTTCCGTCGTAATAATAAAAGCTGTTGCATTTACAAATACATGTGCCTCTAAAACTCTTCCGAGGTCATCTCCCCCTGAAATATTTCTGTCAAAAATAACCCCATTACCATCAGGCAACGCAATTTTTTCTTTTATAAACGGTGCATTTACAGACTCATTTTCAGGCTTATTTATAGCATCACTCAGTTCCTGCTCTCTTAATTGCACCCGCTGTTTAAATGCAGGCGGATAGAGAGGTTTACTTTCAATTTTAAAATCATCGATAAAAATCATATCGTGAAGCCGGTTGTTAAACGACTCGGGAACGTCAATCACATAGCGCCCGATGCACTGTGGTTTGGTTTGCGCAAACAAAGTATTTATCACTGGGCTGTCCTTCTGCACTGGCGTGGATGCCGTTACAGGGGTAATACAAAGCATCCCGACAGCAACAAGCGCTAAGGCCATAAGTTTACAAATACATTGCATGGTGAGAACTCCTTTTCTGTACGCCTGGCGGGCTCTTCGGAAGAGACGGAGTGCAACGCCAGGCTCCATCTTTACCTGTCATTTATAGCGCAGGGAATTTACCAGCCGGTCCCAGATTTCAATCATCTGCTCTTCGCTGTAACGCGTTTTTTTATACTCACTGCCGAACCCAATGTTAAGATTCGGCTTATCCGGTGTGGCATCGCGCTCATTAGCATAAAGCATAAAATTATAGAATGTGTTCTTTTCATCTTTTCCCGTTGCCGGATTCCTGATGATTTGGACACCACCAAATAGCCATGACTCCGCCGGAATACCGTTCGGTGTGAGTGCAACTTTCTTTATGGTGTACTGATTTGATGTTTTAAGTGCCTCATTAATTTGCGCACCACGGTTAAACAGGGTGTCTCCCGAACCCTTAATTGTATTATCCATATCGACACCAAAAACAAAATCATCATTTTCATACCGAAATGTGAGACTTTCTTTATGCTTTCCGCCATCATCCCGGATAAACCCATTCGGTATACACACACCTTTAGCAGATGGAATATCCTCATCTTTTCTGCC